>BNTU01000133.1 GCA_025996835.1 Bacteroidia bacterium | reverse complement strand
AAGGTGGATACACAGTGGGCGTTTGACCTTGCTCGTTGAATTGTGCTTTTTCTACAGCAGTGCAAACCTCAACCCCAATGCCTGCGAAACGTTGAGGAAAGTGGATAGCTGCATATCAGTTTCACTCTTTTCTAATAGAGCAACATAATTTTCATTACTCCACCACAACTATCTCCACCCGCCTGTTCTTCTGCCTGTTCTCTTCGTCGCTATTGGGTACGAGGGGCTCTGTTGCTGCTTTGCTGAGGGTTTTTACAATCATTTTGGCGGGGACTCCTTTTTCGAGCAGATAGGCTTTGACCGTTTCGGCGCGCTCTTGCCCCAGAGTCATATTGTATTCCGGCGTTCCGATGTCGTCGGTGTGACCTTCAATTTGAATTTTTATGTTGGGCGATTGTTTTAGCAGGCGTATTTTTTCATCCAACCGTTGTTTGAGCAGCAGGGCTGCCGGTTCAAATTTCGCTATGCTATCAAACGGCAGGTCGCTTCGGCCAAATTCAAAATTTATTGACATTTGCAACCGTTTTTTGCCTGCTATTTTTTTTCTAAGCTCTTGCACCGCTATCATCTGCGTGTTTATAAGTAGCTTTCGGTTTTCCGCGCGCCTCTTTTCTATTGGACTGGTATGTTCCCGAACAATGCGGGGTGAATCATCAGATGGGGGAGGTTGAGTGGTATGCTCCCGAGCCACGCGAGGTGAATCGCCGGATGGGGGAGGTTGAGTGGTATGCTCCCGAACAACGCGAGGTGAATCGCCGGATGGGGGGAGTTGAGTGGTACGCTCCCGAACAACGCGGGATAAATCATCAGATGGTGGGGGGTGAGTGGTACGCTTCCGAGCCACGCGGGGTGAATCGTCAGATGGAGGAAGTTGTCCGACATTGCTTTGGAGGGTGTCAATTGTTTGTTGAGTTGGGGGAAAAATGTGCTCTGGTATGTAACTTGCAGGATACTTAAGTTGCAGGACAGGTGGAATAAGCTGTTTTTTGCGGGGGCGGTTTCCATACGCCACTGACACCTTCACGCCAACCGATAGTGGCGACAGCATTTGGTTGTCGACGAATGGTGTGCCATCGGATTTTTGGGCGAACAATACGCCGGTGGGTCGATTTATTTGCCCGGCATCGGAAGGGATGAACAGTTTTTTATCGTCCGGCTTAACTTCAGCGGTTATCTCATTTATTATAGCATAATCAGCATATATGCCCCCGTAAAGCGACCATTTTTTTGTTAACCTGCCCCATTTTTTCCCCACTTCTATTGACCCCAAAACGGCAAAGCCCGATAGTTTAAGGGGTCCTGAGTTAGATTTTTCAACAGCCCCCACCATATAGTTAGGAACCGTGATGAAAGATGGCATATCCGGATCAGGTACACTGCTGTTTGTTACGTCCATTTTGTCCAATGTGCCGTTGTAGGTGTTGAGTGATGTGGGTATCGGGAGTTTAAATTTGCCGCCAAATTTGAGATACAATTTATACGATTTGTCCGTTTCACTCGTGTACATTTGAAAGTGAGCCATGAGCGGAATGCTCAGCAGGGTGACTCCCTGCGTTTCGGTGTAATCGGCGGTGTAATCAGCCTGAAAAGGAATCCCGTTGTACGTTCCGGTAAATGAATCATCAACTGCGGAAGCGTATCTACGGGCAACGTAAGCGGCACTTACGCCGGTTGATAGTCCCCATTCAGATGAAAAAAAGAAAATATAGCCCAACCCAAGTTCTGCCCCTACAGAAAGCGGCGGTGTATAATTGCCAACATTGGGAGAATTACCCAACAGTGAAACGCCACCCCCGCCGAAGACAGAAAATTCGTGGCGAACATGTAAATAGTGCATCACAACTTGCATACGCTGTGAGATAGGCATTTCTAAATCTTTTATGCTATAATGTCCGAATATCAAAGACCGTGTCGAAAGAGGCACAGTCAAATTAAATACTCCCCTCGCATTAGTCGTGTCCGCAAAATCAGGATTATCCGTCGCAAAAACAATAACCCCACTCATAGGCATCCTAAATTCATCCACCACAGAGCCATAAACCTGCTTGGTTTTCTCCGGCTCATCCAGCGCAACGCAGACTCCAACCCAACCAAAGCAAAAAAACAATACACAAAAAAATCGCCCCATCCGTAATTTTTTAATTCTTAATTTTTAATTTTTCACAACAATCACTTTCACCATCTCACGTCCCACCTTCACCACATACACTCCCGGCGTTGATGGTGTTTGTATCTGCATTTGTGTTTGTGTTTGCGTTTGCGTTTGTGTTTGTGTTTGCGTTTGTGTTCGCATTTGTACAGACGTGGCGCGCCACGTCTCTACTGTACGGATGACCACACGACCGTTTAAATCATAGATTGTGATGTTTTTCTCGCCATCAGGGATGCCCTCAATGGTGATTAAACTGCCGACGGAAACAGGATTGGGATAAACCGTCAATTTAGGGGAAACCGCCACGGATGATAAAAATGTTGCCCCCGAAAAAGGGCAAATGTGCACAGTATCGCCGGCTTTGGTAATAAACGTAGCCCGATATTCTGCATTGTCCGTCAATACCTCGTTTTCGGGTGCCCAATAGAACAAGCCCGTGCCGATACTTTGCCACTCCCCGTCGATGAGTTTGAACCATTCGCCGTCCACAACAACAGTATCGTTGTTCGCATATAGCAGTCTTTCGTATTTCCGGGAACCAAAGTAGTCAAAGGCAAAACTTTCTTTCCTGATAATCAGGTCGCGACTGATAAAAGCTGTATTAGCCTTGTTGTAAACACGATAGGTTATAGTGTCACGATAGGGCATCTGTTTGTCAATGTAGATGTCATTGTTCTCTATTGGTGAACCCTTGTACCCAAACTTAACCGTGTACTCATCCGCATCCTTAAAATACACAACAGAGAATGTGCCGTCGCAATCGACCAGGAGAGAACCATCACTTTGAGGAATGGCGTTAATCATTCTTACCTCAAAAGGGCATTCCAATGATGCTTCAATAGCACCAAAAGATTTACTCCATATTTTGTGATTTTGATACTCAGAGCCGCAGGCAGGTACGATGAGCCGGCGAATGTTGCTCCTTGCAAACACACTGTCTTGTATGGGTTGCGGAACAAAACTCAAATTGGTGACAGACGCAAGGTTGCGGCAACCCGAAAAAGCATAATTTGCAATGCTGTCAACGCGATTAGAAATGGTAACGGAGGTAAGACTATTGCAATAGGAAAAAGCAAAAGCTCCAATCGTTGTCACACCGTTATTTATTACTACAGTTGTAATGTTGTCGCGCAGATGATACCACGGAGTATTCACCGTATTGTTCGTAGATGATGTCCAATTTTGCATAGCTCCCGAGCCGCTAATGGTGAGGGTGTCGTTGTTGAGCGTAGCGGTTACATCGGCGGCATTGGGGTAGCCGATATTCCAAGAATACGGGTTTGATGTATCAGCAACGAATGATACAGAAATAGTGTGTTCTTCGGTCACATTTGTGAAAGTATAAGTGGTATCACTGCTTGCTAAAACGGCTTCAGTAACATCTACACCATCTACCAAAACATTGTCTATCGCATAACCTATGTTGGGGGTAATTTTGAAAGTTTGATTTCCGGCACTCTCAACGGCTACTACACCACTTGGGAAAATTCTGCCATCACTACCTGCGGAGGCTGTGATTGTGTATCCTCCAAACTCCACAATATTTATGAAATCCATCCATTGTGCTGCTGCTCTGTATGCAGATGTGGAGCCTGTCGGCACATATAATGTACAGGTGTTTTTATTAATGTTATAAAAGACATCGGTGCTTAAATTCGCTGGAGTAGTCCTATGAACATATATGGAGGTGAGACCGCTGCAAAAGGCAAAAGCACTCTCTCCAATGCTTGTCACGCTGTTAGGAATGGTAACGGAGGTAAGACCGCGGCAACTGGCAAAAGCAAACGTCCCAATGCTTGTCACGCTGTTAGGAATGGTAACGGAGGTAAGACCGCTGCAAAACGAAAAAGCATTTTCTCCAATGCTTGTCACGCTGTTAGGAATAGTAACGGAGGTAAGACCGCTGCAACTGGAAAAAGCAGAACTCCCAATGCTTGTCACGCTGTTAGGAATGGTAACGGAGGTGAGACCGCTGCATTCCCAAAAAGCCTGAGTCCCAATGCTTGTCACGCTGTTAGGAATGGTAACGGAGGTAAGACTGCTGCAATTGCGAAAAGCATTATCTCCAATGCTTGTCACGCCGTTATTTAGCACTACAGTTGTAATGCTGGAAAGTGGAGAATACCACGGGGGATCACCAGACGACCAATCTCGCATAGCCCCACTACCGCTAATAGTGAGGGTATCATTGCTAAGCGTAGCGGTTACATCGGCGGCAGTGGGGTAGCCGATGTTCCAAGAATATGGGTTCGATGTATCAACAACGAATGATACAGAAATAGTGTGTCCTTCGGTCACATTTGTGAAAGTATAAGTGGTATCACTGCTTGTTAAAACGGCTCCAGTAACATCTGCTCCATCCACCAAGACATTGTCTATTGCATAACCTACGTTGGGGGTAATTTTGAAAGTTTGATTTCCGGCACTCTCAACGGCTACTACGCCACTTGGGAAAATTCTGCCATCACTACCTGCGGAGGCTGTGATTGTGTATCCTGCAAACTCCACAATATTTATGAAATCCATCCATTGTGCTGCTGCCCTGTATGCAGATGTAGAGCCTGCCGGCACATATAAAGTACAGGTGTTTTTATTAACGTTAAGAAAGACAATGGCGCTTAAACTCGCCGGAGTAGTCCTATGAACATATATGGAGGTAAGACCGCTGCAATTGGAAAAAGCAGATTGCCCAATGCTTGTCACGCTGTTAGGAATAGTAACGGAGGTGAGACCGCTGCAATTGTAAAAAGCAGATTGCCCAATGCTTGTCACGCTGTTAGGAATGGTCACGGAGGTAAGACCGTTGCAATCGGAAAAAGCAGATTGTCCAATGCTTGTCACGCTGCTAGGAATGGTAACGGATGTAAGACCGTCGCAACCGGAAAAAGCAGATTGCCCAATGCTTGTCACGCTGCTAGGAATGGTAACGGATGTAAGACCGCTGCAACCGAAAAAAGCCCAACTCCCAATGCTGATAACGCTGTTAGGAATGGTAAAAGTATCTTGTTGCTTCCCCTCCGGACATATCAGTAAAGAGTCCTGATTTTTGCTGTAAACCACACTATCTATTGAACTATACCGCGTATTGGCAGCATCTACAGCGATACTGGTAAGTTTGGGGCAACGCAAAAAAGGTTGATCTCCAATGCTTGTAACACTGCCGGGAATGGTAACAGAGGTAAGATTACTGCAATTCCGAAAGACATAACTCCCAATGCTTGTCACGCTGTTAGGAATGGTAACGGAGGTAAGACCAGTGCAACCACCAAAAGCGTCCACTCCAATGCTTGTCATGCTGTTAGGAATGGTAGTAAGACCGGTGCAACCGACAAAAGCCTGATCTCCAATGCTTGTCATACTGTTAGGAATGGTAACGGAGGTAAGACCGTGGCAACTCTGAAAAGCATTCTGTCCAATGCTTGTAATGCTATTAGGAATGATAACAGATCTAAGGTTGTTGTAATAAAAGGCATAACTTCCAATTGTTGTCACACCGTTATTTATTACTACAGTTGTAATGCTGGAACGTTGAGAATACCACGGGGCACTATCAACATACGACCAATCTTGCATAGCCCCACTACCACTGATAGTGAGGGTGCTACCGCTAAGCGTAGCGGTTACATCGGCTGCATTGGGGTAGCCGATGTTCCATGTTTGCGCGGTTGCGCTCAAAACCGCTACCAGGTAGAAACTCAATAAAACTGTTGACTTTTTCATATTTTAAAATAATTATTTGTTACTAATGTTTTACAAGCTTGCCATTTTGCTTTCAATTTGAACCAAAATAGCCAAAATGTACGCATATTTATCTTTATTGCAATAGATTATGCCTTTTTCAACAGACCTTAATTGCAAGGGTGTTTCGGACAACCATAGTTATCACATTCACTACACGAAAAACCTGCGCCACAACCTTCATCTGAACTGTTGTCCCAATCATTGTTGTCATCATATTCGTATGATTCTTCTTCCATCCGTTTTTTACTTGCATTTATTACCCGTTATTCTGGCGATTGCTTCGTCTTCTGATTCGCCATAATTGGGACATAATACCTCTCCTGTGTCTGAAACTGTTTTAGTTGTTCCAAAGCGCACCGGACGCAGTTTCATGACATACCACCCTTTTCGAATCTTGTTATATCGTTCAACTTCGATTGCAGGCATTATATAACCCCAATCCTCTACACTCTTTCCAATTAAGTTGGCAAATTCCGCAAACTTTGGGTCGCTGTCAAACAAAGTAACCGTTACACATGGCAACAGCGCACCAGTCGCTTCACTTACGAAAAGTTTTAACCTGTTGCCTGTTGTTTTCGACAAAATACCATTTTCAATCTTCTCTATCTTGTCATCAACACGAATTTCAATACGATATGCACCACGATACTTATCTATGTGGGTGTCGGCTATCAAATATTGCCGATACTCGTGTCTAGCAGCTAATCTATCGGTGACATCAAAAGATTTTAAATATTCGTCCCATTCAGCATCGGATTCAGCAGCCAATTTAGGATACCTTGTTACGGCTGGTGCACGGTACATATTTGCTTCGGTAGCATCTATTAAAGCTTTCCGATACTCTTTTGCAGCAGCCAGTTTAGCCGCTAATTTAGCAGACAGTTTGCCATTTTTTACGGCTGATGACACAACAGCACCTTTAAACATTTCCATAACTTTTATATATTAAATCAAATATTTTTTACCCATTCGATAACGTTATTGTTTTAAATAATTATTAAACAAATAATTATCAATATATTCAAACATCTTTTCGCTATTGCTATCGAAAATAATGTTTGTGAAAGTTTTAGGCATATTTGCAAAACCAACATACGCACCGTAAAGCATAAGTGCAATTTGTTTTTGCGTTATGTTTTTAGCAACAAGCATTTTGTTTATTTGCTCATGCCCCTGTAACTTCATTAAAAATACAATCAAATTTGCCAAAACCTGATTTTCAGGAAAACTAAAAATGTCTGTTTCTGCCTTACGGTATTTGTAGTATTCCCGTAAGATAGTTTTTTCAGAACCGTCTGGCAACTCTTTTCCAATGTTTATCAAAATATCCAAAATATTTTGTTCGGAATAATTTCCTAATCGCCCTTGCGGAGATGACAAAATGGAATTTAAAGCCACTTTGAGTAATGTCTGTTCCTCTTCTGAAAATTTATCAACAAAGATTTTCGGTAATTGAATTAAAAAATCAGTATACTGTTGAATTTTAATTGAATAGTATTCAGCCAATTTTCTTATATCAAGTTCGAATGATATATTCGGAAGTTCGGTTGCTTTATTGTTTTTGGATATGAAATAATTAGTTGTTTTTTTGACTAAATCATGAATATACTCCGAAACTCGGTTAAATTGTTCATTAATTGAGGTATCATATTGAGTATAACCAAATTGATAATTACGAAGTTGTTCTTCAAGTCGCTCAATTTTTTCTTTGTATTGTCCGTATTCAGAATTTTTCTCGAATTCTTCAATGATTTGTTTCAATTCTTTTTTTCGTTTATATTCAAGAGTGTTTTTTTTGAAATATTCTCGTTCTTTGCCTTTGCGCTCCCCATTTTGCTTTTCCTGATTTTTAATTTCCTGTAATTCTGATCGTTTGGAAGTAACATCGTACTTTGATTCAAACTTGTAAAGTTCTCTACGCAATTTTTCTAAATTTTCTTGAATTTGTTCGTACTCCACCTTGTAAGTTGAGGATTTTTGCTTACCTAAATCATTACAACGCATCTTATTCAAATTATCAACTTCTTCTAATCGTAAAAGTAGCGTGTCAAAAACAGTTG
>BNTU01000132.1 GCA_025996835.1 Bacteroidia bacterium | reverse complement strand
CGGCGACAAAATTACATGAAATTTTCGAGATTTCCAAGCCCCGAAGAACTCATAGTTATGTGATAAAATATTTTCCATCCTCATTTGTCTTCAACAAGTAAGAAGAATAATTAAAAAATAAAACGCGATGAAAACAAAAAATCTCATTAAAATTGCATGGCAAGCCCTGCTGTTGAATAAAAAACGTGCCGTACTGACGATGCTCGGCATCATCATCGGCATCTCGTCGGTGGTGCTGATGGTCAGTCTCGGACAAAGTTCTACGGAACTCATCCGCAATCAGGTCTCCGGCTTTGGCACCAATCTGATTATGGTCAGCAATGTCCGAAAAGACGTTATGGGCGTCACGGTGGGCACGGAGAATATGAAAAACATGAAGTTGAAAGATGTGGAAGCCATTCACAAGCAAGCACGGCATATCACCAAAGTGACACCCTGCGTGTCCGCGATGGAACAGATAGTGAGTGGCTCGCACAACTGCCCCGGTATCATGATGGGGGCGAATGTGGATTATCTGAGCATCTCCAATTCCAAGATTGACAAGGGCAGAGTGTTTACCGTGCAGGAAGAGGAAACGGCAGCCAAAGTGTGTATACTTGGGCAAACGGTTATCAAAAGTCTGTTCCCCAATGGCGAAAATCCGGTGGGCAAAACCGTCCGTTTCGGCAAGATGCCCTTGGTTGTCATTGGGACGATTGCTGAAAAAGGGAAAAATTTCACCGGCGACGATTACGACGACATCATTCTGGCACCCTACACCACGGTGCAGAAACGCCTGCTGAACATTGATTATATCCACATGATTATGGCCACCACCACCACAGAAGCCGACACCGACGCTGCGATGAGCGAGGTGCAATCCACCATGCTGCAAATGCACAAACTCAACGCCAACGGCGACCCTGATTTTGAAGTCATCTCGCTCGCACAGGCTCTTGATATGATGAACTCTATCATGGCTGTGCTTCAAGCGTTTTTGATAGCCATAGCCGCCATCTCGCTGATTGTGGGCGGCATCGGCATCATGAACATCATGTACGTTACCGTAACGGAACGGACACGTGAGATAGGGCTGAGGCGGTCGTTGGGTGCCAAAAACAAAGACATCCTCCTTCAATTCCTGATTGAGAGTGCGATATTGAGTTTGGCAGGCGGCATCGTCGGCATCATTGTAGGGCTGTTGCTATCGGCATTGGCATTGGCATTGTTGGATATGGGCTTTATGGTCAGCATCACCGCCATAGCCATCTCGTTCTTAGTATGCGCCACCATAGGCATCTTCTTCGGCTGGTATCCTGCCAAAAAAGCGGCTGCCCTCGACCCGATTACGGCGTTGCGGTATGAATAGTCTTTTATTATTTTAATCCTGCAATCACTTCTTTGTTTTTTTCGCGGAGGCGTTGCTCGTCCACCTTAATCACTTTTCGGTCATAAGTCATCAGCCCGTTTACTTCGCCTTCCACGTCGGTGGTTTGCGTATAAACGGCTGCCGAAAAGCCGCGTGTGACAAATTTTTGCAACTGGTCGGCATATTTGATGTATTCGTCCGTTACCTCCTTTGAACTTTGAAATTGTACATAGCCCCAATTCTTATCCGATTGCCAGAGATGACCCTGCATCGGCATACCTATTCCGCCATATTCGCCCAAAACAGTTACTCGTTCCGCATCGTAGAGATACATCGCGGGTCCCGGATAGTTGTGCAAATCCAAAATATCGCCCGTATGATAGAAATTGCCGCCACTCGCCGGATTCACCAAGCGGGAGGGGTCGTAGCCTTTTGTCCACTCGGCAATTTCAGGCGTTTTGAACTGTCCCCAAGATTCGTTGAAGGGCACCCACACGGCAATTGAAGGATAGGAATAGAGATAGTCAATGATTTCTTTCCACTCTTTGCGGTAGTTGGCTTCCGATTCGGCAGAACGATTTCTTTCCAGTCCCTCGAAATAGTGGTGCGGAACCCACTGTGGCGAGCGGTCGCCATTGGGCATATCCTGCCAAACGAGAATGCCCAGCCGGTCGCAATGCGAATACCAGCGTGCCGGTTCCACTTTCACGTGCTTGCGTATCATATTGAAACCGAAGTCTTTAGTTTTTTGAATGTCATACGCCAGAGCCTCATCGGTGGGCGCGGTATATAACCCGTCGGGCCACCAGCCCTGGTCAAGCGGACCATACTGAAAATTGTTTTTGTTGTTCAATTGGATACGCATAATGCCGTTTTCGTCCTTTTTCGCGGAGATTTTTCGCATCGCGCAATAACTTTTCACTTGGTCGGTCAATTTGCCTTTGTTGTACAGATTGATAACCATATTGTAGAGAAAAGGCTCGTCGGGCGACCACAGTTTGGCGTTCGGCACATTGAGTTCCAAGGTTTGGCAAGCCACCGCTTTGGCAGAGGACACCACTTTGCCGGCATCCAGAATTTTCACCTCCACCACGTCCGCCGCCTGCGTATTGATGGCATTGACATTGACCGTAATCCGGCTTTTGTCTATATCCGGCACGGTTTTGACCGACGCGATATGCTTTTCATTCACCGGCTCCAGCCACACGGTCTGCCAAATACCGGTCACGGCGGTGTACCAGATGCCTTCCGGTCGGCTCACCTGCTTGCCGCGCGGTTGATAGCCCCGGTCGGTGCCGTCCCACACTTTGACCACCAATTTTTGTTCGCCGGAGGTCAGAAAAGGGGTGATGTCGAAGCAGAAAGGCGTGTAGCCACCCGTATGGCTGCCGATTTTCACGTCGTTGAGATAGACATCCGCCTTCCAATCCACGGCTCCGAAATGCAGGATGATGTTCCTGCTTTTCCAGGCGGCGGGCACGGCAAATGTGTGGCGATACCACAACTCATTGCCCTCTCCAACGGTTTTTTGCACGCCCGAAAGGCTCGATTCCACCGCAAAGGGCACCAATATCTTGCCGTCAAACCGGTTAGGTTCCGCCTGCCCCGCGGGCAGGATGGCATAATCCCAAAGCCCGTTGAGGTTTTTCCAATCCGAGCGTTCCAAGATAGGACGCGGATATTCGGGCAACACACGTTGCGGGTCAATTTTACTTGCCCACTCCGTCTTAATTTTATCACCTGCCGGGCTCCATTGAGCAGCGGCGCTCCCTGACAACAGGGCTAATCCCAAAATAAAATTTCTCTGTTTCATAAAAAATAAATAATTTAGAAATAAAATGCAAAGGTAGTGTTTTTTTTTGTAATCCGGCAACCGCATCAAATTTATGCTCACAAGGAAGACCGCAGGTCTTCAACCTACCCCGTATGGGGTACAATTTTGATAACCCCGTACAAGCGAAGCGCAGTGCGGGGTAAGGCACCTCCCCCTTCGTTTTCGCCCTGAAAGGGCAACATA
Organism: Bacteroidia bacterium; assembly: GCA_025996835.1. Taxonomy (GTDB): domain Bacteria; phylum Bacteroidota; class Bacteroidia; order Bacteroidales; family Azobacteroidaceae; genus Azobacteroides. The sequence goes on along the minus strand of BNTU01000132.1, from coordinate 4,595 downwards.
TCCCAGCCCAACGCATCGCGTTGGGAAATGGGTGTTGTGTGTTTTGCGCCCTGAAGGGGCATTATATCATTATGTTACCCCATCATCCCCATTCATTGTTCATTATCATCATTTATCATCATTCATCATCATCATTTCCCCAACGCGATGCGTTGGGCTGGGATATGTTGCCCTTTCAGGGCGAAAACGAGGAGAGGTGGTGCCATCTACCCCGCACTGCGCTATCGCTTGTACGGGGTTATCAAAATTGTACCCCATACGGGGTAGATTGAAGAAGTATGGCTTTGTGAGCAGGATACAGTTAGATTATTATTCAAAAAACAATAGGAGGCATAACCTCCTATTGCTTTTTACAAGCAGTAACGGTACCAATCCGTCCCACAGACAACCGAGCCGCAGCACTGCCTAAATATCTTCTCTGTTTCCAGTCCGAATCATAATTGGCTATGATTTTATCTTTCAGATATCTGCCGCAAAGGTACGACATTATTTTCAATTTACCAAATATTTTTTTTGCTGCGGTTGAAACCCGTGGATATTGCAACACCGCACCAACGAAAGCCGCATAGATTTGTCGGGCTATCCTCATGGCATTTATCTGCTGCGGATAGGGAATGAAACTTTGAAGGTGGTGAAGAAATAAATCCTAATTCAAATAAATGAGAATGAAAAAAGTTTTACCTTTGTAAAATATTTTTCATTCTCATTTGTCTTCATAAGTAGAGAATTATTAAAAATTAAAAATTAAAAAGCAATGAAAAAGTTTATTTTTTTACACGTTGTTAGACACTTCGTTTTTGGGGTGGTAGCGATTGGCGGATTTGGCGCAGTCGTGATGTTATTGTGGAACGCCTTGGTTCCGGCAATCTTCGGATTGGCAGTGATTAATTTTTGGCAATCCATTGGGCTGCTGGCTTTGTCGCGAATGCTCTTTGGCGGGCTTGGTGCTATGTTGGTAAAGCCCGGTTTTGGCGGTATGCCCCGTGGTGGATTCGGAAAAAATCCGCTTCGTGAAAAGTGGGAGAAAATGACCCCCGAAGAGAAAAAGGAGTTCGTGAAACACAGACACGAGGAGTTTAAACACAGGCAATTCGGCGGTGGCTTTGAAGGTGCTTATGAAAGATGGCTCGAACACGAGTCTGCAAGTGACGAATCCAAAAACAACACCCAACGTGACTAAAGCAAACACAGACGCTCCAAAAAGCGTTGCAGAACTGATTGTAGAATATCAACCGCGCCTGAAAGCCTTCATCCGCAAACGGGTGGACAACAGGGAGGACGCGGAAGATATTCTGCAAGATGTTTTCTATCAATTCATTAAAACGACAGAAGCCGCGCTCAACCCCATTGAACAGGTGTCGGCATGGCTCTACCGCGTGGCGAAAAACACGATTATCAACCACGGCATCAAAAAGCACGAAGAAGCGATGCCCACCTATCAGGACGACGAAAGCGACAACGAATTTTTCAAAGACATTTCCGAAATCCTGTTCAGCAACGAGAACACAACGCCCACGCCCGAAACAGAATATCTGCGCTCATTGGTGTGGACAGAATTGGAAACCGCCCTCGCCGAACTGTCGCCCGAACAGCGCGAAATATTCGAACTGACAGAGTTAGACGGCCTCCCCGTAAAAGAAATCGCCCAAACCACCGGAGTAGCCGTCAATACGCTACTGTCGAGAAAACACTACGCAGTAGTGCACCTGCGCAAACGCCTGGCAGTGCTGTACGAAGAATTTCTATATTCATAAAATAACCCCCTGCAAAAACTCATAACTCATAACTCATAACTCATAACTATTTCGTACCTTTGCACCTCAATAAACGAAGATGAATTTTGTAGAAGAATTAAAATGGCGGGGCATGATTCACACGGTGATGCCCGGAACGGAGGCGCAACTCCAAAAAGAGATGACTTCGGCGTATGTGGGCATCGACCCGACCGCCGATTCGCTCCACATCGGGCATTTGGTGGGTGTGATGATGCTGAAACATTTTCAGCGTGCGGGGCATCGCCCCATCGCGCTGGTGGGTGGTGCCACGGGTATGATTGGCGACCCATCGGGCAAGTCGCAGGAGCGTAACCTGCTGGATGAAAAGACCTTGCGACACAATCAGGACTGCATCAAAGCGCAGTTGGCGAAGTTTCTGGACTTCGATTCGCCCAAGCCCAACGCGGCGATTATGGTCAATAACTATGACTGGATGCGCGAGCAGTCGTTTCTCGGCTTCATCCGCGACATCGGCAAGCACATCACCGTCAATTATATGATGGCGAAGGACAGCGTGAAAAAACGCCTGACGGGTGAGGCGACCGATGGTATGTCGTTCACCGAATTTACCTACCAATTGGTGCAGGGCTACGATTTTCTGTATCTCTACGAAAATCAAAATTGCAAACTCCAAATGGGCGGCAGCGACCAGTGGGGCAACATCACCACCGGCACCGAACTCATCCGCCGCAAAACGGGCGGCGAGGCTTTTGCGCTCACCTGCCCGCTGATTACGAAAGCCGACGGCGGCAAATTCGGCAAAACCGAGTCCGGCAACATCTGGTTAGACAAGCGTTACACCTCGCCCTACACGTTCTACCAGTTTTGGCTCAACGTGAGCGATGCCGATGCCGAAAAATACATCAAGATTTTTACCGCGTTGGACAAAGCCGAAATTGAACAACTAATTGCAGCACAGCACGATGCGCCGCACCTCCGCCCGTTGCAAAAACGCCTGGCAGAAGAGGTAACCTCAATGGTGCATTCGCGCGAAGACTACGAAGCCGCGCTGGAAGCCTCCAACATCCTGTTTGGAAATTCCACGTCCGATGCGCTGAAAAAATTGGACGAAGCCACATTGTTGGACATTTTCGCAGGCGTTCCGCAATTTGAAATCGACAAAAACGCATTGACAAACGGCACCAAAGCCGTTGATTTATTGGTAGATAACGCCCCCGTATTCCCTTCCAAAGGCGAATTGCGCAAAATGGTGCAAAACGGCGGCGTGAGCATCAACAAAGAAAAACTTGCCGAGTTCGACACGCTGATTGACACTTCGTATCTGCTTGGCGGCAAATATATTTTGGTGCAAAAAGGCAAAAAGAACTACTTTTTGTTAATTGCAAAATGAATGTGACATTTTTTTACTACCTTTGCGGCATCTTAAAACGAATTTTGAAACGATGAATAGAACTCTTATACGCATAAAAGTACTCCAAATAGTCTTCGCTTACTGTCAGAAAGGCGATTTGGATGTGTATAGTGCGGAGAAAGAGGTGTTGCGCAGTTTGCGAAAGTTGTCCGATTTGTATCATTATCTGTTGCTGCTGATTACCGTGCTCACCGACATGGAACAGAAGCGTTGGAATGCTGACAAATATAAATATCTACCTACAAATGAGGAAGTTGCCATTCATTCACGCTTCATCGACAATCGCTTTTCCAAGCAATTATGCAGAAATCAAAATTTGCGGCGTTTTTTGGACACTCACGGCTATCTCTGGAACGATGGCGACCAAACTTTTCTCAAAAATCTGCTGGATAGAATTTTAGAATCGCCTGAATATCAGGACTATCTTGCCAGCCCCGACACTTATGACAGCGACCGCGAATTTTGGTTGCGCATCATGGAGCAAATGGAACGGCTCGCCGAAGAGATGGATGATATTTTGGAAGAAAAATGTATCTTCTGGAATAGTGATTGGTCGATTGTGCTGGCAAGTGTGTTGAAAACAATCCGAAAATTCAACGAGTTTACGCCTACTACACTTCCTTTGCTGTCGATGTCGATGCAGGAAGATGAGAAAGAGTTTGCATTGAGATTGTTACACTTCGCGTTTGCAAACAAAGATGCGCACGATGCGTTGATAGACGATTATGTCAGAAATTGGGAAATCAGACGGCTTTCAGCATTTGATTTGTGCGTTTTAGAGGTGGGGTTGGCAGAAATTCAACTGTTTCAAGACATACCCATCAATGTCAGCATAAACGAGTATGTGGAATTGTCCCATTATTACGGTTCGCCCAAAAGTTCCGCTTTTGTGAACGGTATTTTGGATGCTATTGTGACGGATTGGAAGGATAGCGGGAGGTTGTTTAAAGATTAGGAATTTAGGAATGTAGGAATTTGGAAATGTAGGAATTTAGAAGTGTAGGAATTTGGAATGTATAACATATAATATTGTATAAAATGAAATTTCCTGAAAATTTGAAGTACACTGACGACCATGAGTGGGTTCGGGTGGAAGGTGCGGATGCGTATGTGGGTATCACCGATTATGCGCAAGACCAGTTGGGCGAAATCGTGTTTGTGGATGTCGCCACAGTGGGTGAAACGCTTGCACAGAGCGAAGTTTTCGGCTCCATCGAAGCCGTGAAAACGGTGTCCGATTTGCTGATGCCGGTGAGTGGTAAGGTGTTGGAACTCAATGCCGATTTGGAAGACCAGCCCGAATTGGTCAATAGCGACCCTTACGGCAAGGGCTGGATTTTGAAAGTGGCAGTGACGGATGCCTCACAGTTGAACAGCCTGATGGATGCCGCGAAGTACAAATCATTCGTTGCAGCATGACACCACGCATAAGTATCATCATGGGAAGC
>BNTU01000131.1 GCA_025996835.1 Bacteroidia bacterium | reverse complement strand
GTCAGCAGTTTTTCGGAGGTGGCGTAGGAGAAGCGGAGGCAGTTGGGGGCTCCGAAGGCTTTGCCGCCTACTGCTGCTACGTGTCCTTCCTCCAGCAAAAACATTGCGAGGTCGGCTGAATCGTTGATTTTTTTGCCGTTGAACATATCGCCGTTCACATAATAGGTTTTACCTATATAATAGGAAGCGTCAGGGAACAGGTAGAACGCGCCTTGCGGTTCGTTGACTTGGAAGCCCTGTATGTCGCGTGCCAATGTGAGTATCAAATCGCGGCGTTTTTGGAATGCCTGGCGCATCGTTTCTACGCACTCTTGCGAACCGATGTAGGCTGCTTCGGCTGCCTTTTGGGCGATATTGCTTGGTCCGGAGGTATATTGTCCCTGCAATTTGTTGCATGCCGAGGCGAGCCATTGCGGTCCTGCCATCCAGCCGAGCCGGTAGCCGGTCATCGCATAAGCCTTTGATACACCGTTGATTATGACTACACGGTCGCGCACGTTTTTGAATTGTGCAATGCTCTCGTGCTTGCCAATATAATTGATATGTTCGTAAATTTCATCGGAAATAATCGTGATGTTCGGATAGTTTGCCAGCACGTCTGCCAATTTTCGCAATTCCGTGCGGGAGTAAACGCTGCCGGTGGGGTTGGATGGCGAACAGAGTATCAGAGCCTTGGTTTTCGGTGTGATAGCGGCTTCCAATTGCGCGGGCGTAATTTTGAAATCCTGCGTGATGTCGGCGGTCACAATCACGTTGGTGCCTGCCGCCAATTTCACCATTTCCACATAACTCACCCAGTAGGGCGCGGGCACAATCACCTCGTCGCCCGGACCGATAATGCTCAACAGCACATTGCAGACCGACTGTTTCGCCCCGTTGGAACACACAATTTGGTCTGCCTTGTAGTCAAGCCCGTTTTCTGCTTTCAGTTTGCCGACAATCGCATTTCGCAGCGACAAATAGCCGGGAACGGGCGAATAGAACGAAAAATTGTCCTCAACCGCCTTTTGAGCCGCCACCTTAATGGCATCGGGCGTAAAAAAATCGGGTTCGCCCACACTCAAATTGATTACATCAATCCCCTGAGCCTTCAATTCGTTGCTCTTTTGCGACATTGCCAGCGTTTCGGATGGCGACAGGGCTGCTAAACGTTCAGATACCATATTTTTAATAAATTAAAACGCTGCAAAGGTAATGATAAATAACTAATTTACCAAATTACAAAGAAAATGAAATTATTTACCTACCTTTGCACGATTTTTTTTTGAGTATGTTTAAGTCATGTGTGATATTTGGGAAATATGTGCTGTTGATGTCGCGGACTTTTGCCGTGCCGCAACGGTGGGTCGTGTTTTTCAAGCAAATTGTTAAGGAAATCCACAAGTTGGGGGTCGATTCGATTGGCATTGTGATTTTCATTTCCGCTTTTATTGGGGCGGTTATCACGATGCAGGTGTCGCTCAATATCTATTCGCCGCTAATTCCCTCATTTACAGTTGGTTTTATGACGCGCGAAATCATTTTGCTGGAATTTTCGTCCAGCATCATGTGTCTGATTTTGGCAGGGAAAGTGGGGTCAAATATTGCATCTGAATTGGGTACGATGCGAGTGACAGAGCAAATCGACGCATTGGAAATTATGGGTGTCAATTCGGCTAACTACCTGATACTCCCTAAGATAGTGGGCTTTGTCTTGTTTGTGCCGGTTTTGGTTATTTTCAGTATGTTTTTTGGTATGGCAGGGGGATTTTTTATCAGTTGGTTCACCGACATCATCTCGCCGTCAACCTACGAATATGGTCTTCAATATTGGTTTTCAACCCGTTACATCGGCTATTCGGTATTGAAAGCCATGATTTTTGCCTTTATCATATCGTCTGCCGCCTCCTATTTCGGGTATAATGTCAAAGGAGGTGCCCTGCAAGTGGGTAAGGCGAGTACCGAATCGGTCGTGACCAGCAGTGTGCTGATTTTGGCGACCGATGTATTAATCACCTTATTATTAGTTTAAATGATTGAAGCAAAGCACATTATCAAGTCGTTTGAAGACAAACAGGTCATCAAAGATGTGTCCGCCACATTCGACAAGGGGAAAACAAACCTCGTCATCGGTCGAAGCGGCTCGGGGAAAACCGTTTTTATGAAAATCCTGATTGGACTGCTGTCACCCGGCTCGGGCGAAGTTCTCTACGACCGGCGCAATCTTCCGGCGATGAAAAAACCGGAGTTGAACGCTCTGCGGCAAGAGATGGGGATGCTCTTTCAGGGGTCTGCCCTGTTTGATTCGATGACGGTGATGGAAAATGTGATGTTTCCGCTCACCATGTTTTCCTACGACAATCGCCAGCAACAGGAAAAACGGGCGATATTTTGCCTCGAGCGTGTCCAAATGCGCGATGCCGCCGACCTCTATCCGGGCGAAATCAGCGGCGGGATGATGAAGCGCACCGCCATTGCACGCGCTATAGCCCTGAATCCCAAATACTTATTTTGTGACGAACCCAACTCCGGCTTAGACCCGAAAACATCGTTGCTAATCGACGATTTGATTCACGACATCACGCTGGAATGCAACATGACAACGGTCATCAACACCCACGACATGAACTCGGTGATGAATATCGGCGACAAAATAATCTTCCTCAACGAAGGCAAAAAAGAGTGGGAAGGCACCAAAGACGAGATTATGACCTCCGAAAACAAGACACTCAACGACTTCCTATTCGCCTCCGACCTCTTCCGCAAAGCCCGCGAGGGCGGCAATCAGTAGCAACGAAGTTGCCAATCACATAAAAAAACTGTATAGTGTTATTTCTTACTCAGCCGCTTGCGCTCATTCTCATCAAGCACAATCTTGCGGAGGCGCATCGATGTGGGTGTGAGTTCCACATATTCGTCTTCCTTGATGTATTCGAGGCATTGCTCGAGGCTGAACACTACCGGCGGTGCCAGGTGGGCTTTGTCGTCGGAGCCGGAGGCGCGCACGTTGGTCAGTTTTTTGGACTTGGTAACGTTCACCACCAAATCGCCCTCCTTGCTGTGTTCGCCCACGATTTGTCCGGCGTAGATGTCCGTCTGCGGGTTGATGAAAAACCGTCCGCGGTCTTGCAATTTGTCGAGCGCGTAGGCGAAAGCGTTGCCCGTTTCCATCGCAATGATGGAGCCGTTTTGGCGTTTTTCGATGTCGCCCTTCCACGGCTGGTATTCCAAAAAGCGGTGGGCGATGATGGCTTCGCCGGCGGAGGCTGTTAATGCGTTGTTAGACAAGCCGATGATGCCGCGCGAGGGGATGGTAAATTCCAAATGCACGCGGTCGTTTTTGCTCTCCATCAACACCATTTCGCCCTTGCGTTTCGTCACCATATCAATGATTTTGCTGGCGTATTCTTCGGGCAAATTGACCGTCAATTGTTCGACCGGCTCGCATTTCACGCCGTCGATTTCTTTGATAAGTACCTGTGGTTGACCCACTTGCAACTCGTAACCTTCGCGCCGCATCGTTTCAATCAGCACCGACAAGTGCAGCAGCCCGCGACCATACACAATCCACGCATCAGCACTGTCGGACGGCAGCACGCGCAGGGCGAGGTTTTTGTCCAATTCTTTCGTCAGACGTTCAAAAATATGGCGCGAAGTGATGTATTTCCCTTCCTTGCCAAAAAACGGTGAGTTGTTGATAGTGAACAACATAGACATCGTTGGCTCGTCGATGTCGATGGGTTTCAGCGGTTCGGGATTTTCCAAATCGGCGAGCGTGTCGCCAATCTCGAAGTTTTCGATGCCGATGACGGCGCAGATGTCGCCCGACTTCACCGACGGCACTTTCGTGCGCCCCAGCCCCTCAAACACGTTAATTTCCTTGATGCGCGACTTCACAATCTTGCCATCGCGTTTGCAGAGCGACACATCCTGCCCTTCGCGCAATTCGCCTCTGTGCACCCTTCCCACGGCGATTCGCCCCACATAGTTGGAATAGTCCAGCGACGTGATTTGCAACTGCGGCGTGCCTTCCAGCACCTCCGGCGCAGGGATATGCTCGATAATCGCATCCAAAATCGGGAAAATCGTGTCCGTCGGCTTTTTCCAATCGGTGCTCATCCAGCCCTGCTTGGCAGAGCCGTAAATGGTGGGGAAATCCAACTGCTCTTCGGTGGCATCCAGCGAATACATCAGGTCGAAAACCTGTTCCTGCACCTCGTCGGGGCGACAATTGGGCTTGTCCACCTTATTTATCACCACGATGGGCTTCAACCCCAGCGCGATGGCTTTTTGCAGCACAAAACGGGTCTGCGGCATCGGACCCTCGAAGGCGTCCACGAGCAGCAACACGCCGTCTGCCATATTGAGCACGCGCTCCACCTCGCCGCCAAAATCGGCGTGACCCGGCGTGTCGATGATGTTGATTTTCGTGTCTTTGTAGTTGATAGACACGTTCTTGGCAAGAATCGTGATGCCGCGCTCGCGTTCCAAATCATTACTGTCGAGAAACTGGTCTAACTCTGCCTTGTCGTCGCGAAAAAGTTTCCCCGCCAGCAGCATTTTGTCCACAAGTGTCGTTTTGCCATGGTCGACGTGCGCGATAATGGCGATATTTCTAATTTTTTGCATATTCATTTTTTCCCTTTTTCTAAATTAGGGGTGCAAAGGTACGATTAAATAATGAATTATGGATTATTTTTTCATGATTCCCCCTTGTCATTGCGGGCTTGACCCGCAATCCCCTGTCCTACATTGCGCTGTTGCCCGACATTCGACTCCTCTTCAGGGGATTGCGGGTCAAGCCCGCAATGACAGATTAAAAAAAATTCAAAAAAATTTTGCTGTTTCAAAAAAAAGTTCTACCTTTGCGCCGCCTTACAAAAAAGGTCATCGGGCGCTTAGCTCAGTTGGTTCAGAGCATCTGGTTTACACCCAGAGGGTCGGGGGTTCGAGCCCCTCAGCGCCCACAGAATAGGAGATGATTTATCTCCTGTTTTTTTGTAAAAGAAAAACACTTACCTTTGCAGAAATTTTTGAGAAATGAAAGCAACACTAAATAAACTGTTTGAACATCAATATCTGAGCCGCAGCGAGGCTCAGACCATCCTGACACGGATGGCAGAGGGTGAGTTCAATGACGCACAAATTGCGGCATTCATCTCCGTGTTTTTCATGCGGAGCATCAGTGTGGACGAGATTCTTGGCTTTCGCGAAGCCCTGCTGGAGATGCGCGTGAACGTGGACGCATTGCGCGACTACAACCCCATCGACATCGTGGGCACGGGCGGCGACGGCAAAAACACGTTCAACATCTCCACCGCAGCCTGCATTGTAACCGCCGCCGCAGGTTACAAGGTGGTGAAACACGGCAATTACGGCGCAACATCCGTCAGCGGTGCCTCCAACGTGATGGAAGAGCACGGCGTGAAATTCTCCAAAGACGTGGATTTGCACAAAAAATCGCTCGATGCCACCAATTTTGGCTATCTGCACGCGCCGCTGTTCAATTTGGCACTCAAAACGGTGGCTCCGGTGCGTAAAGCATTGGGGGTGCGCACGTTTTTCAATATCTTGGGACCGATTGTGAACCCGTTGATGCCCAAGCGACAGGTGCTCGGCGTTTACGACCTGAAAATGGCGCGACTATACCATTATATATATCAGGAAAGCGGCAACGATTTTTCGATTGTGCACAGCCTCGATGGGTATGACGAAATCTCGCTGACAGACACGTTTAAGGTCATCAACACCAAAGAGGAAACGATTTACACGCCGGAGCAATTAGGCTTCAAACGTGTGTCGCCCAAAGAGTTATACGGCGGCAACACCCCGCAGGAAGCAGCCAAACTGTTCGACAGCGTCCTCAACAACACCTCCACCGAAGCGCAAAAAAATGTGGTACTCATCAATGCGGCAACAGCCATCCAAACCATTGAACCACAGCACGATATACAAACCTGCATAGCCATAGCCCGCGAATCGTTAGAATCCGGCAAAGCGAAGCAAACATTGGTGAAATTTTTGGAGATAAACAGTTAACTGTCATTGCGGGCTTGACCCGCAATCCCCTGAGTCGCATGGGATTGCGGGTCAAGCCCGCAATGACAATAATTCATAATTAAAATGAATATATTAGAACAAATTTGCGCCAACAAGCGCCTCGAAGTTGACGAGCAGAAGCACAAAAAAGTGTCGTTCAAGGAGGCTTTGCAGCACTCCGACACGGGTATTATTGCCGAATTTAAGCGACGTTCGCCTTCCAAAGGCTGGATAAATGCCCATGCCGATGTGGCGAGCATCGTGAGCGGCTATGCCGCTGCCGGTGCGGCTGCCATCTCGGTGCTCACCGACGAGCAGTTTTTCGGCGGCAGTATAGCCGATTTTCAGGTGGCACGGCACGAGATTGAGGATATTCCGCTTTTGCGCAAGGATTTCATCGTGGACGAGTTTCAAGTCTATCAATCGCGCGTGATGGGTGCGGATGTGATTTTGCTGATTGCTGCCTGCCTGACGAAGGCAGAGGTTGCCCGTTTCACCGCTTTGGCGCACGAATTGGATATGGAAGTGCTGCTGGAAGTTCACAATGCCGATGAATTGGCGTATATCACGCCGGCAATTGATGTGGTGGGCATCAACAACCGCGATTTAACAACTTTCAGCACCGACATTCGCCACACCATCGAACTGGCATATCAACTGCCCGAAGGATTGGTGAAAATATCCGAAAGCGGCTTGTCCGACCCTCAAACGGTGGTTAAACTGCGGCAAACAGGTATTCAAGGCTTCCTGATGGGCGAAACTTTTATGAAAACACCCAACCCACCCCAAACGCTAAAAACATTCATCGAGGCAGTAATGGGATAAAAAGAACATAATTGCTGAATCGTATATTACACGCTTGCAATGTCGGGTGTATTGCCCCATTTGCTCCCCCGTATGGGGTACAATTTCGATAACCCCGTACAAGCGAAGCGCAGTGCGGGGTAGATTGCAGACCTACGGTCTTCCTTGTCATCATAAATTTGATGCGGTTGCTTTCATAACTCATAACTCATAACTCATAACTATTTTGTACCTTTGCGCTGTTAAAAATAAATCGTTAATATTCTAAACGTAATCAAATGGTAGAAACCGATAAATTTAAGTTGGTCAAAAAGTACAAAAATGGTGGTCAAGTGCTCGTTCATCCGGAGGTAGATAAAAAATTGCACGATTACAAGGATATACTGACTATTGCAAATCATTTTGCGACATTGGGCGAACTGGTACGAATTACTCCTAAACTATATTTCGACAAGCGAGGTATAAACGACTCATCACGCTACAAGGATGTGTATCGCGGCTTACTTGGAACCGCTTATGAGGGAAAATGTCCCGATTTGATGATTGGTGAACTATTCTATGAATATGAAAGCTATGTGGCTCCATTCAAAAAGAGTAAAATATCAGATATGTTATCGCATGGATTCAAGCAATCATCGCGCATAATCATCAATAATACAAATGGGGCAAAAGACAACTTCATTGAACGAAACGTGCGCCGGAGGATGGAAGACAAAAATTTCAAAAATGCTATTGATGAAGTGTGGCTCTATGAAAAGGGCAAAATTAGGATGCTTTTAAAAATACAGCAGGGAGCTAAAAAACCCCCTCTGCAAGCGCACGATCCGAAGAACAGCTAAATACCTTCCGGTATCTGGGCGCAAAGGTACAACATTTTTTTGAATCCACCAAACATTTTTATTTTTTTTACCGTTTTGCTTCCGTCTGCTACCCCGTATGGGGTACAATTTCGATAACCCCGTACAAGCGAAGCGCAGTGCGGGGTATAAGCAGGGTCAACGCATTAAAAATGGCTCTATAACGTTTGGTACGGATAAGTTAAATGTGGGGGGGGGAGATTGACTATGCGACCTCATTTTTACCTAATTTTTTTAACAGAACAACCTCGTACCTTTGCAGCGAGAAATGTTGAGGAGTCGATTATTCACAAATTTTGTATTTTTGTGAGCTAATCGGGAAAGGGTAGAACGATAGAGACAACCAGATACGTTTTTTACGATATCGTTACT
>BNTU01000130.1 GCA_025996835.1 Bacteroidia bacterium | reverse complement strand
ACTGTGTCTTTATCCACTGATAAAGACGCAGTTACTGCAAATAAAGATGCAGGGACGTATCAAATTGATATAACAAGCAGTGTGAGATGGACGGCTACCGTTGATGCCGCTTCTGCTTGGTGTACGATTTCTCCCACAAGTGGTAATGGAAATGCTACTGTTACGGTAACAATAGAAGCAAATCCAACGGATATGGAGCGCACTGCTACTGTTACTATTCATGCTGATACATTGCAGAAAGCAGTTGCTATCATTCAAGACGGCATCGTTGTGCCGGAAAATGGAGTACTTATAGATGGTGTAATTTGGGCAAATTCTAATGTAGATGCGTTTGGCACATTTGCTTATCATCCCTTAGTGTCAGGCAGACTTTATCAATTTAATGATGCTGTTGCCTATTCCATTGTGGATGCCGGACTTAAATGGGTTGTATCTCCGGAATGGCATGTTCCCAGCAAGGAAGATTTTATTGTTGCAAGCACAACTTGGCTACCGGAAAACAGCCCTTGCCCCGAAGGCTGGCGATTCCCGACACGGAGTGAAATTGAAAAACTTCTTCAGGTTGAGTCTAAATACAATGCCGGCGCAGACGGATGGTTTTTTGGTTCGAATAGCGAATCTGCCACTGCGGTGGATTTTAAAGGCTGTTTGTTTATCCCCATTCCGGGATATTACTTTAACGGAAGCGTAAGTAGTAAAGGTTCTCGTAGCTATTATTATTTTTCAACAACTCGTGAAATAGGTGAAACCGGTAATTGGGAGGAAAATTATCTTTTGGTAATTACTCCTAATGAAGAGAGTATCACTTGGGTATATAGCTCATATCCAAATCTCACTAATTACTCTATTCGTTGTGTAAAAGAGTGATATCTATCAATTGACTATAGTTGGGAAAAGAAATAAAAACATTGTTGGTAGGTCTGAAAAATTATACGATTATGAAAACAATTGGATAAATTATGAACGAATATATGAAAAATAGGGATGGATGTTTAGGCAAGGCTGGAGCCTTGCGTTTAATACGACGTAGGCAGAGCCTACGCCGAACAGGGGAATATATGGCTTTTGTAGCCCGTAGGGCTTTCATATCAATAGAAAAATTGGGAAAGTAAAAAAGGGAAATTTGTCGTGCACCTGTCAATGGAGTAGCAGGTAAAAGGAAGTCAAAAAAACTAAAGAGTTTTTGCTCTGCAAAAAACGCTTAGAGGCAATTTTCGGTCGGCTTGGTCGGGCAAAAACAGTTCGCCGGATGTGCGTACAGTGAGGCGGGGGAAGTAGTCGTGCACCAAATTGTCGGCTACGAGTGCTGAAAAGCCCATCGAATAGAGGTTGAGGACGATGAAAGCGTTGTCGGGTTCGAGGATTTGGCTGCACGCGAGCATCAGGGCGGCGATGTCGTCTTCGAGAATCCAGCGTTCGCCGTCGGGACCGCGCCCGTAGGCGGGAGGGTCGAGGAGGATGGCGTGGTATTTTTTGCCGCGTTTGGCTTCGCGGAGCACGAATTTCAGGGCATCTTCGCACACCCAACGGATATTGTCAAGCCCCGAAGCCTCCATATTTTCGCGCGACCAGTTGAGCACCTGTTTGACGGAATCGACATGTGTTACATCAGCACCTGCCGCTTTCGCCGCCAGCGATGCTCCGCCGGTGTAGGCAAAGAGGTTTAGTACACGAGGTGCTTCTATTGGCAGGGGGTTGCGGGTCAAGCCCGCAATGACGGTGTGCGCGCCGGTGCGCGCAATCCCCCGCACAGAATCGTAAATGTAGTTCCAATTTTCTGCCTGTTCGGGGAAAATGCCTACGTGCTTGAAAGAGGTTAATCCGAGGCGGAAGCGCAACTTTAAATCGTTGTATGTATAGTCCACAAACCACTGCTGTGGCATCCCCTGCTTCAAAATCCATTCGCCTTTTTCGTTGCCTTCGGTGTTGGAGGACAAATGCAATTCACTCCTGCGGGAGGCTTTGCGAAACCATGCATGGGTTTGTGCCACCCATTCGCTGTCGGAAAGTGCTTTGCGCCACACGGCTTGCGGCTCGGGGCGACGGAGGACGTACTGCCCAAAGCGTTCAAGTTTTTCGTAATCGCCGGAATCAATCAGTTCGTACATTGTAGTTATGAGTTATGAGTTATGAGTTATGAGTTATGAGTTATGATGAGCAAAAAACTCATAATTCATAACTCATAACTCATAACTCATAACTCAAAGAAATTTCTTTTTTCTGAACCAGAGCAGGATGCCGAGTGAGGAGATGACCATGGCACCGAGGGAGGCGGGATAGCCCCAAGCAGAATCCAGTTCGGGCATACCCACAAAGTTCATCCCGTAGATACTCGCGATGAGCGTGGGCGGCATAAAAAGCACCGACACGATGGTGAATATCTTGATGATTTTGTTCTGTTCGATGTTTACGAAGCCGAGAAATGTGTCTTGCAGATAGTCCAGACGGTCAAAACTGAATCGGATATGCTCCAAGAGAGAGTTGATGTCCTTTATCAGAATGGTGAGATTGTCGTGCAGGTCTTTCGGGAAGAGGTTGCTGCGCAGCATGTTGGACGCGGCGCGCTGCTTGTCGATGATATTTTCGCGAAACATCATCGTTTTTTCCTGCAAGTTTTTGATTTTCATCAGCGCGTCTTCGTCGGCTTCCTGAATTGTGTTACTCAACTGCGTGATTTCCTGCGTGTTAGCCTCAATCATATCGGCGTCAAACTCGATGCGCGTGTCCATCAGGGTCAAAAACACGTTCCAGCCTGCCTGATAATTTTCGGGGTTGGCAAACATGCGCTTCACCGTCTCCGTGAACGATGCCAATTCGCCGTTGCGCACCGAAATCAGGATGTTATTTTTGATAATGAACGACACCGGATTTTTGGCGTAGTCACCGCTCAGGAAGTTCATGTTAACCACCAGAGTATCACGGGTTTCCACAAAGCGCGACGAGGTTTCTATCTCAATCATTTCCTCCTCTTCCTGAATGTAAATCTTGAGAAATTCTTCCAATTGCGACTCCACTTCCTCATCCACATCGTTGAGGTCAATCCACAGGAATTGACTCGTAGGCGTTTTTTTGAGAAACTCCAAACTACGGCTCACCTTGATGGCACCGTCCTTCCGATAAAAAAGTTTGAATTCCGACATAACTTAACAAGATTAAAAAGGTACACCCCTCTGAAAATCGCCGCAAAGGTACGAAATAGTTATGAGTTATGAGTTATGAGTTATGAATATAAAAACGTGAATTGGGGTGCACGACAAATTTCCCTTTCTTATACTCATAACTCATAACTCATAACTCATAACTATTTCGTACCTTTGCGGCGTTTTTACACTTAAGGAATTATGATGATTCAAGTAATTAAATCGAAATTGCATTGCGTGACCGTTACGGAAGCCAACCTACACTACATTGGGAGCATCACTATTGATGAAAATCTGATGGATGCCGCCAATTTGATTGAGGGCGAAAAAGTTCACGTTGTGAACAACAACAATGGCGAACGCCTCGAAACGTATATCATCAAAGGTGCGCGAGGCTCCGGCACGATATGCCTGAACGGTGCGGCGGCGCGAAAAGTGCTGCCCGGCGATGTGGTGATTATCATGTCGTATGCGCTGATGGATTTGGAGGAAGCCAAAACGTTCAAGCCGACGATAGTTTTTCCTGATACAGCAACCAATAAACTTGTTTGATACCCCCCCCCAATTATGCTTGATTTTGAGCCTGTTACTATCAACGACAAAGAACTGATTCAGACTTTTTTCGACAAAAGTGTGTTTCGCAACTGCGATTTTTCGTTTTCCAACATCTTCTGCTGGAAACATGCCTACGACACCACTTTTGCAGTAGAAAACGACCGGCTCTACATCCGTTTTCAAGCAAAAAACAAAAAGCCGGGCTACCTCTTTCCCATCTGTCATTGCGGGCTTGACCCGCAAATCCCTCCTCCATCTCCGGATGGGTTGACGCAAGCCCTTGAACGGATTTTGCGGGATGCTACGCTTCGGGGTGAGGAGGTGCGGCTGTATGCCATCACGCCGGAGATGTTTGCGCTCATTGATGCCGCGATGCCTGATAAATTTGTGTACACCACCGACCGCTCGTGGTCGGAATATCTCTACCGCTCGGAAAATTTGATTTCGCTGGTCGGCAAAAAATATCAGCCCAAGCGCAACCACATCAACAAATTCAAACGCTCCTACCCCGATTGGGAATATGTGCCAATCACGCGGGCTATTATCCCCGAATGCGAGGATTTGTATCGCCGCTGGTGCGCACAGGACGGCAACAACACCCACGAAAACTCGTTGCTGGAAGAGCATATCGCCACCGAAAAAGCTTTTTCCGAATACGAAAAATTGGGCTTAATCGGCGGCGCACTACGCATCAAGGGCGAATTGGTCGCCTATTCCTACGGGCAACCGCTGACCGCCGACACCTTTGGCGTGCATGCCGAAAAAAGCCTCTACGCGATAGACGGCGGCTTCACTATGATAAATCAGCAGTTCGCCGAACACAACTGCGCCAACTATCTCTATATCAACCGCGAAGAAGACCTCGGCATCGAATCGCTACGCAAAGCCAAAGAGTCGTATCACCCTGATTTGATGTTAAATAAAGGCTTTGTGTCATTGCGGACTTAACCTGCAACCCCCCTGCTAAAAATTGCAAAAATATGATACAACAAGGAAAAAACAAACACAAACCCGCACTCATCGCTCTCTGGAAACAATGTTTCCCGGACGATACAGACCTGTTTATTAACCTGTATTTCAACAAGTTATACAAAAACGAGGAGGCTCTAATCGCTGTGGAGAACGACCAGCCGATAGCATTTTTGCAGATGCTGCCCTGCGAGGTGAAAATTGATGAAAAACAATATCCCGCGCGCTATATATATGGTGTGATGACGCATCCCAACTATCGCCGCAAGGGCTATATGCACCAACTTTTGACCGCCGCACTGTCCCAATTGGACAATATGGGGGCAGATTGCGGCTATGCTTTTCTGATTCCGCAATCGCCCGAATTAGCCCGGATTTATGCCAAATACGGCTTTTTCAATTGCGAAGAACAAAGCACGAAGAACGAAGAATTGCCGGTCGTGCAAATCATCCCCTCTGCGGCACAGCGCATGGTTGCCCTGCAAGATTATATCAACGAGGGCGGTACGAACTTTGATGGGGCTGCTCTTACCGGCAAATCGCCCGGCATGTTGCGCTACACCAGCGATTATGCCCCGGCAGTGTCAAATTGGGATGCATTTATGATGCTCGACTAAGAAAAAGATTAGGGCATCAAATTTATAATTCAAAAACATTTCATACCTTTGCAACCAATTTAAAGCGCAGATGAACAAACACATCACATCAATAATCATTGCACTGCTGGCGTGCTGCTCGGCGGCGGCGCAATCATATAGCGGCGGTTCGGGCACGGAAGCCGACCCTTATCTCATCTCTTCCAGAGCAGATATGGAGGAGTTGGCTACGGCGGTGAATGAAGGAAACAATTATTATAATGGCAAATATTTTTTATTAACACGGGATTTAACCGGTACCGATGACACTATTCGGACTGTAATTGGTAAGGCTTTTTATTATGACTCTTACAACGCTTTTCAAGGCACGTTTGATGGTGGGGGGCATGAAGTGGCTGTAAATATAAATGGTCTACAGGATTATGCCGGAGTATTTGGTAGTATTGCGAATGCTACTATTAAAAAATTGGGAGTAAGTGGTAACATTTCTAATGGGAGAGATTTTGCTGTAGTGGGTGGAATTTGTGGCTACGCAGGTAATAGTAGCATTTCTAATTGCTATAATACGAGTAGTATTTCCACTTCGAATGCAAACGGGTGCGGAGGAATTTGCGGTTGGGCAGATAACAACTCCAATATTTCTTACTGCTACAATACAGGCAGTGTTTCTTCTGGTCCTCGTTCCGGTTCGTCAGGAGGAATTTGCGGTGAGACCAACAACAACTCCAATATTTCTTACTGCTTCAATACAGGCAGTGTTTCTTCTGTTTCTAATGTCAACACCTCCAGCTCCGGCGGAATTTGCGGTGATAGCGGGGGTAGTGTTTCTAATTGCTATAATATTGGGAGTATTTCTGACGACTATTTCTCCGGTGGAATTTCCGGTCGTTCTCTAAAAATCCTTAATTGCATTAATAGTGGGAGCGTTTATAGTGGCAAAACTATCGGAAACGTTGGAGGAATTTGCGGTTTCAGTCAAGATAGTATTTATAATTGCTGTAACACCGGCAGTGTTTCTGTTTCTGGTATAGGACAATCTGCCGGTGGAATTTGTAGTGGTTCTTATTCTGTTATCTCTCATTGTTACAATACCGGTGATGTTGGTAATGAGACAACTCTAAGTTCCGGTGGGATATCCTCCGGGGAGTACGTTTCTAATTGCTATAATACCGGAAGCATTTCTGCTAATTTTCGTTGCGATGGAATTGGTACCGCCAGATTGTCGAACTGCTATAATATTGGTAGTATTTCTTTATACTCTGCTTCTGATCTTCATGCTGGCGGAATTATTAGTGAAGTCTACAATCTTTCCTCTGCTGTTATTGATTGTTTTGCTGCCAATGACAGCATTTCTTCCAATGGAGGTTCTGTGTTGTATTTGGGAAGGGTAGCGGGGCGGATTTTAAGAGGAAGTATCCAAAATTGTTATGTGTTATCGGCTATGCTGGTTAATGGAGCAACCGTAAGTAGTACAGACCCAACAAGCAAACATGGTGCCGATGCGGAGTTTTCTGATTTTCAATCGCAAACATGGATTAAAAGCAAAATACCAACTTGGGACTTTACCGATGTTTGGGAGATGCCATCAACCACGGATGGTGAAACTCGGGGCTTGCCGATTTTCAAAAATCAGCTTCACTTCGATGGCTTTTCTTCTTTACAATCACAATCTTTTGTAGCGGATACTTTGCTTTGGGATTTTGATAATGTTTGGACGATGTCTGATAAAGTCTCTGTGTATCAGGGATTGCCGATATTTAAGAATGAAAATACCACGTACAGAATAATAGCAGATGCAGAAACAGGTGGCAGCATCGCCCCAAAAGATACAGTAGTTGTTGCAATCTTCAATAATCAGACTTTCAAAATCACCCCCAGTAGCGGCTATGAGATAGACAAAGTTTGGGTAGATGGCAACGATTCCACCGCCATCGTTTCAGCCAACGGTGATTCTACATACACCTTTGCAAATGTAATCAACAACCACACCATCTCCGTAACATTCAAACCAATCACCTACACCGGCACCGTAATTGTAACCCCTGACGAACTAAGCAAAATATATGGCGAGCCAGACCCTGCACCATTGACATACAGCACAGACAACTCAGAAGCGATTTTTACCGGCACACTCGTGCGCGAAACGGGCGAAAATGTGGGACAGTATGCCATCACGCAAGGCAGTTTGAGTGCCGTCAATGATTATGCGATAACATTTATCTCCGGCAAAGTTTTTACAATTAACAGGAAAAGTGTTACGATAACGGGCATCTCTGCCTTCGATAAAATTTACGATGGCAATGCAGTAGCCGCGATTAGTGGGCTTGCAGTCGTCAGCGGGATTATTGCTGGCGATGATGTGAGCGTTGGATATGGCTCGGCTGCCTTTGCCGATGCAGAAACAGGCACCGATAAGGTGGTCACGTTTAGCGGCTTCACGCTCTCCGGTGCGGATGCAGGCAATTACATATTATCTGCGCAGCCCGCCAATGTCACGGCAGATATTATTGAAGACCCTGCCCAGCCGGAGCCACCCATTGAGCCGCCGGTGGAGCCGAAGCCGCCCATTGAGCCACCTGTGGAGCCGAAGCCGCCCATTGAGCCACCTGTGGAGCCGAAGCCGCCCATTGAACCACCTGTGGAGCCGGAGCCGCCTGTGGAGCCGGAGCCACCTGTGGAGCCGGAACCGCCAATTATTCCACCGGCAGAAATTGTGGACAGCATTTGGATATATGTTTCCAACAGCACCCAAGCCGTTGCGGGTTTTTACGTGGCTGAGTGTGGTGCAGACAAGGCTGTGGTGACGATAGTGACCGGAA
>BNTU01000129.1 GCA_025996835.1 Bacteroidia bacterium | reverse complement strand
TTATAATGAAAAAAACAACTCTCATTTCGGTTGTTACAGTTTGCGTTGCTCCGTTGCGGATGTATTGCGGACGAAACTGCCGCTCTTTGCCCGTGGCATAGACGAAAGATTTGTCTTTGCCGACAACGCAGATACTTGACTCAAAATCAATGAGTTGTCCATCAATGCGAATACCTGTGAGATTGCCCCACGCCATAACTTCCGTCTGAGCATCGGCGGATACTATTTGCGCTGATAGATGGGTTGCAAAAATGAGCAGTGCCCAAATGAGAGTTGTTTTTTTCATTATAATTTTTATTTTTATTATTTTACATAATTTTGCTTTTTACTCTGACAGTACCCCTGACACTTTTTGGGGTGATTTTCAGTTAAAAAAAGCAAATTTTTCAACCAACAAATTTCATAACATTTTTTGTTTCAATAGATTATGAAAAATGCAAACGACTAACCTATTTATTTTACCCTGACAGTACCCCTGACACTTTTTTACGTCTTTTCAATTTGTTTTTCTTCGATTGTGAAATATTTTTGATTGCGATGATAGACATTTTCGGGAACTGTATAGTACAGATATCCGGCATCGACCAAAGCAGAAACAAACTTATTAACATTTTTACTATGATAACTTACTCCCATAAATTCCAGTATTTCACGACTGGATTTCGGCTCTTTGCAAAAGTCTAAAACTCGCTTTTCTTTTGTATTTAATTCAATTACTTTCGTAGCGAACAACTTATGTGCATAAATTGTAGATAGAAAATGCAGATTATTTTCGTCTGTTTCAAACTTCGGCTCGGGCGAATAGTTATTTTTCAGGTGGCGGTAAATTTTCGGAAAACCGGTTGAGCGTCCTTCCGTAAATTCCAATTCTTTTAGAAAATCACCTACTCGCCGGTTGCGATAAAAACGTGACACAACCCGTTCTTTCGTCAAATCCTCGTTTTTTATCGGGAGCATTGGTCCCTCAAAACTGAGAATTTGGATGGAATCATAATTTATCCGTATCTCAATTGGCTCCCTCACATTATAACTTTTATGATACACCGCATTGACAAGCGTTTCTTCGATTGCCTCGTAAGGATAATTATAAAAACGCATTGCCTCTGCCTGACCGGGCACTTTGATTACCATTTCTTTAATTACCTGATTTTTAACATACTGCAAAGCCGCTTTTAATTGTTCGGGAATGGAGCCGGAAAATTGGTGTTCCACAAAGCGGTCGCCAATATCATCCAAGAAATGAACAATCTCAATGCGGGTATATGGAAAGAATTTTTCCGGATTTTCAGTGAAAAACAGCAGTCCGACATTTTTGGGTTTCAACCATTCTTTTGTTCCGTCCACAATCTGCATTTGTCGGCATAAGTCTTCAAAAGGGATAACACCAACGTCTTTTTCCAAATCACTTTTTATATCTTTCAAGAAAGTTTTAATAAGCAACGGACTTAAATCGGACAATTCGGCATGATAATTCACGCGGTCGTCAAATGGAATAGTTTCGCTTAGCGATAGTAACTGCTTTTCCTCCACACTACTCTGCGACAATCCAACAGGCGGCAGTATGGGAATCCCATCGCTTTCTTCAATACCAATCACAATGTATCCGCCTCCCCAATTGTTAATGTCATTGGTGAAAGCGCATAAACTATGCGCAATTTCTTCCGGATTCCAGCCTTTCTTAAACTCTAAACGGTCCCATTCGACTGCTTTTCCCGAAATTAATTGATTGATATTGACGGGTAATGCCATTGTTGTATAAATTAGGCTACAAAGGTAGCATTTATTTTTATCTGAATAGGATTTATTCCACTACCGGCACAAACACCCAATAAAATGTTTCATACCACGATACCTCCTGATTGGTAGTAATCGCTGCCAAAATCAGTTCTGTATCGCTCAGCGACACAATGTAGTAATTTGTAACTACTGCATTATTGTAGTTGATGTCGTACGGAAACAAGATATTGGTGTTGTAAAAAGCCATAGTGCCGATAGCAAACGGGTCATCGGGACTCCAATAGGGATCCATCCAACTCCACAGAGATTCTTTGACTGCAAAGTTTTTCATCTCAAAATTAAATGTGCCCGGTGTTTCGTTGCCATCCGCATCCTTTTTGACCATTTTTTTGCCCATCAATGTAAATTCCATTGTTGCGTTAGTACCTTCGTGTGGCAAACTTTTTGCAACGCACATCCCATCTACATCTGTTATCGAGCTTTTACTCCATTCGGGAGCTAAACTGCTGGGGTTTCCATTGCCATAGCAATCTGCAGATTGCCATGTCCATTTTTTAGAACCTGTGCCGCACAAGTATCCGTATGCGGGGTCGACGGGTTCGGTAAGGTCATCTACGTTCACCGTAAAAGATTTTGTCAGCGTCGTCCCATCGGCAGTCATTGCCGTCAGGGTGATGGTCTGCTCGCCGGTGAGCAGTAGCGTGAGGTAACCTTCCGTAGCGGAGAGGGTGTTTACGCCGTCTGACCACTGGCAGAGCACGGGGCTGGTGCAATGCACATACACCTTGTTGGTGTTTTTGCCATCCTTTACGACACTTGTTGCGGTTGCCTGCAACTCGGTGGCGGCAATGCTGCCGCCTGCATCGTGCTTATCCACTATGGGTTCGCAGCCCGTCCACAGGGCTGTTGCCGCAAATACGGCGAAGAATAAAAATGTCTTTTTCATAACTTTACTTTTTTTTTTAATTATTACCAACTACCATAAGAATTGCCGTTCCAGCCCGCATTTTGCGTATAAATGCCTTTGGATAGTTCTATTTGCCTCTCAGGAATGGGGAAAAACCCGCGCGTTGCCTCATAGCGTGCTTTGTAGCCGCCGCCGTGCGCCACATTTGTTTCGGAGAGTCCTCCAATGTAAATCGCTACATTCGCTTGTTTGTCGAGTGCATCTGCGGCAATGCCCCAACGGCGGATGTCGTTCCAGCGCACGCCTTCAAAAGCCAATTCCCAACGGCGTTCCTTTTGCAACGCATCCAGCGAATATGCCACAGGGGCTAATCCCGCACGAGTGCGCAGTGCATTGATGCCATCGGCGGTTTCGGTGAGTTCGGAATGCAGCAGCAGCACTTCGGCGTAGCGCATCAGTACCAGGTCGCTTATGTAGGATATATCCCATTGCAAATCAAGGCTGTACATAAATTTATCAAACGGCATCTTGTATTCGCCGGCGTCTTTGCCCGAAATGCCGCCCTTTTTGGAATAAAAGTCGGTTCCCTGTATCCAGTCGTTCCAGCCGCCGCCCACAGGGAACGCGGACAATTCGGTGCGCAGTTTGCAGATAGAGGCAAGCAGGCGCGCATCGTTTGTTTCGCCTCCTGCCGCACTTACCCAATCGTTAAACAGGTTGGTGGCAACGGGACCTGCGCCCCAGCCGCCGCCCATAGGGAAGGCATCCTCGCCCACTTCGCCGCCGCGGAGACCGGTGAACACGGCATAGCCGTTGGCACAACCTGTTCTGTTGCTCCAGTCGGCAAACTTGTTGAACTTAATGGCAAACATCGCTTCGGTGTTGGCTGCCTCGCCCTGGTTGCCCACCCATTGCAAACTCTTTCCTTGTGTGTAGCCGTATTCCTCCACTGTATAGGGGTTGGTGTATGCCCACAAGTTGCGGTAGTCGGGCACAAGTGTATAGCCCGAATTGTCCTTGCAGTCGGTAATCCACGCTGTAACATCCGCTTTGGTAACTTTGCCACCATCGGGCAAGGTTACGTCCGGTTTGTTGTAAAATCCCGTATAGAAAAGGAATGCCCTTGCCATCATCACTTCGGCAACGTAGGCATCGGCGTGTCCTGCTTCGCCGGATGGCGTTTTGCCTGCGGGTTTCATCAACTCAATGGCTTGCTTGAGGTCGGCTACTATTTGCCCCCAAATAGCATCGGGGTCGCTTTGCGGTAGCGGCTCGGCAATGGTGTTGAGGTGCAACGGCACGCGCTCAAAGAGCGAAGCCAATTCGTAGTAAAAGAACGCCCGCAGAAAATACGCTTCGCCGAGCATCTTGTTCTTTTGCTCCTCGCTGCTGAAGCCCTCGCAGTTGCCGAGTGTCTCAATAGCAGTGTTGGCGCGGTTGATGCCCGCGTAACGGTCTTGCCAAAAAACGTCATATTCATCAATTGCGAATTGCAACAACATATCTGTTGCCTGCAACCGCTGGTCACCGCCGCCGCCACCGCCGAGACGGTCATCAGCGGCAAGTTCGGATACCATCAAGAACGAATTGGGCGCGTGCCCTCCGTTTGCACCCAGTGCCGTACCCAGATTGTTATAGATGCCTGCCAGTGCCATCTGTGCATCGGCAAGGGTTTGCGGAAAGTTATCCGTGTTTTTGTGGGTCAAGTCCTGCGTATCCAAAAAATCGTCGCATCCTGCGAACAGGACAAGCCCCGCCATTAGTCCCCCAAGGGGTTTCAATATATTTTTCATAACTTTTATTATTTAATCGTTCATATTTAAAATTTAATATTCACCCCAAACAAATATGTGCGCGGATTGGGGTAGTAGCCAACGTCTATGCCCGATACCCAACTGTCGCGGACGCTGTTTACCTCGGGCGAGTATCCCACTTCGGGGTCAGCACCCGAATAGGAGGTGATGGTCAAGAGGTTTTGCGCCGTAAAGTAAAACCGCAACTGACCCATGGGCATTTTGGGGAACAGACGTTTGAAATCGTAACCCAAGGTAATATTTTGCAGGCGGAGATAGTCGCCGTCTTCAATGTATATGTCGGATACGGTAGTCCAGTTCGTGGTATTGCCTTGCATCAGGCGCGGCAGTTTGTTGGATGTGCCTTCGCCGTGCCACCTGCCGTAGATGTCGGAGGTATAATTTTCGTAAAAATTATCACCCTTGCGATACGATTTGGCAATTTGGTGTCCAAACGCGCCGTATGCCGCCACGCTGAGGTCAAACCCCTTGTACCCTGCGCCGAAGTTGCATCCGAGCATTATGTCGGGGTGCGAGTTGCCGATTTGGGTTTTGTCCTTTTCGTCAATTTCGCCGTCGGGGGTGAGGTCGGCAAACTTGAGGTCGCCGGGTTGCGGGTTGCTTTGCAGTATGCCTTTTCCTGCCGCCTTCCAAGCGTCTATATCGGCTTGGTTTTGAAACACGCCTTCGGTTTTGTAGCCGTAGAAATACCCGATGGGATAGCCCACCTGTGCGCGGTACATTTCGGCACTACCGGCAAACAATGCGGCGGTGGGTCCGTGTATGATGCCTTCGCTGTTGGCAATGCGGGTAACTTCGTTTGTGTTGTAGGTAAAGTTAGCACCTGCCGAATAGCGGAAGTCATCGACGCGGTCGTTCCACGCAAGGGCAATCTCTACGCCCTGATTTTTCACATCGCCGCCATTGATATACGGTGCACCCGACTCGCCCATACCGTAAGCACCCAAAATGGGAGCACGTACCAGCCAATTTTTGGTTTCCTTTATGTAGAAATCAAAGGTGAGGTTCAAGCACGCGTTAAGGAACCGCGAGTCGAAGCCGATGTCGGTTTGCTCCGAAGTCTCCCACGTAACATCGGGGTTGGGCAAGATATTGGCATAGCCGCCCTGCGTGTAGGCATCGGGGTTGTTGCCGAATGCGTAAATCACATCGTTGCTCAGTGCCACGGTGGCGTTGTACTGGAAGTTGGGAATGTTGCAGTTACCGTTTTGCCCCCAACTTGCGCGCAGTTTGAAGTAGTCCATCCATGAGGAAACGCTCTCCATAAAGGTTTCGTTGGTGAGTAGCCATCCTGCCGACACCGACGGGAAATAGCCCCAGCGGTTGCCTCGCGCAAAGTTGGACGAACCATCGGCACGCATTACCAGCGAGAGCATATACTTTTCGTTGTAGTCGTAGTTGATGCGCCCAAAAAACGAAGCCAAAGCCCCCGCGCCCCAAGGACTGCCCTCGACACTTGTACGCGAAGATACGGCACCGGTGTTGTCTATATAGGCGTGTTCAAAATCGTTGAACGAAGATTCTACGTTGAATGCCATCATATCTTCGCCCATACCCCACTTTTCTACCGATTGCCCCAGCAGAACGTCAAAGTGGCTATCGTCTATGGCAAACTTGTAGTTGACGGTGTTGTCAATGGTGTAGTTCCAGCCCAAGCCGCCGCTTTGCCGCACTTCGCTTTGCGTCCTCTCGTTGGTTGCCGAAAGTTTGTAAGTAGGCGTAAACTGACGGTAGGTGTTGCCGCTCATTCTGTAACCGAACTGCGAGCGTAGCACCAAATCTTTTATTGGCTGAATCTGCACGTTGGCAGATGCCTGCATATTGTGGTTTTTGGAGATGTTGTAACCGCGTCGGTACACCATCTCGCCTATGGGGTTGACAAAGGCGTTGTTTAAGACATTAAGCCCCATTGCGGCTTTGTCATCGGCACCAAAATACTCGCCTTTGTCGTTATACAAGGGCATAATGGGCACGCCGGTCATCATATTGTAAATATCGTTCCAATACACACTGCCGATACCGATGCCCGACTTGTTGGTGTAGGCGTATGTGAAGGTTTCGCCCAATTTGATAACATCGAGATTGCCGATTTTCAAAATCACGTGGTCGGAGTTGAGGCGGGCAGTGGTGCGTCCGTAGTCGCTCTGCACGGGATAGCCGTATATGCCCTCCTGCTCTGTGCGCGAAACGCCCAGAGAGTAGGTTGATATTTCGTTGCCGCCCGCCACGTTCAGAGCGTGGTTTTGGATGGGTGCGTTTTTGTTGCGCATCTCATTGAGCCAGTTGGTGCCGCTCCATTTGCCGCTCGTTACGTCATCGTAGCGGCTGCCCAAAATGTTCTGCCAATCCCAAGCCGCACCGCCTTCGTTGAAGCGCACTTCGTCCATAATTGCCATATACTGCTTAGCATCCAACAGTTCAGGCATTTTATAGACGTTTTGAAAGCCCACGTAGCCGTCGTAGGTAATGGACATTTTGAGCGGGGCATCCTTACCGCCTTTGAGCAACTTGCCGCCCTTGGTAGTAACCAGAATAACGCCATTGGCAGAGCGCGCCCCGTAGATGGCAGCCGAAGCCGCATCCTTGAGCACGTCAATGCTTTCGATGTCGGCGGGGTTGAGGTTGTTGATGTCGCCGCCTGCCACGCCGTCGATGACGTAGAGCGGAGCACTGTTGCCCGTAGTGCCAATACCGCGAATGTTCACCTTAAATCCTTCGCCCGGTTGCCCCGAACTTTGGATAATGCTCACACCGGCCGTTTGGCTCTGCATAGCGGAGAGTGCGCTGGTGGTGCTCAACTTCTGCAAGTCTTCGCCGCCCACCTGCACGGTGGCACCGGTTATCAACTTTTTCTTTTGTACGCCGTAGCCCACCACCACCACTTCGTCGAGGATGCTGACATCTTCCACCAAAGTTACATTAATACTCGTTCTGCCATCCACAGACACGTCTTGGGTTGTGTAACCCAGATACGTCACCGCGATGGTGGCGTTTGGCGATACTCGGAGAGAGTATTTTCCGTCAATGTCGGTTGCTACACCATTGCTCGGATTGCCTTTTTCTACTACACTGGCTCCGATGAGCGGACCTTCCGCATCGGACACCACGCCTGTAACGGCGATTTTAGATTCTTGGGGAGCTTCCGCTCTTAAGGAAGTTGCCCCCCCCCCCCCGCAAAGACAATGCTACTTAATAGCAAAGTTTGCACAAAGTTACTGAACTTCTTTCTCATAAATACATAAATTTAAAACGTTCAACTAAATTCGTTTATGTTGTCGCGGGAGATTGCGGGTCAAGCCCGCAAAGACCACTCGTGATAACGGCGGCGAAGTTAGAAAATGTTTTTCAATAAACAATGCTATTTCATAAACTTTAATGTTTTTTAAGGGAAATTCATTATTGTCTGAACCTTGATTTTCATAAGATTTTCAAGATTAACAGGATTATGCGAAGTTGTATCTTGGTAATCTTGAAAATCTTATGAAAATCAAGGTTCAGACAGCACGACCGGGCGTTACTAAATTTACGGGCTGAAAGCCCAGCATATCCCAGCCCAACGCATCGCGTTGGGGAATGATGATAAATGATTGTGTGCGCCCTGAAAGGGCAACATAATGATATAATGCCCTTTCAGGGCGCAAAACACA
>BNTU01000128.1 GCA_025996835.1 Bacteroidia bacterium | reverse complement strand
GCGTAATAGGTGTATCCCGGCGGATAACTCGTGCCGGTGCCGTCCTCATTTGTTGTCCATGCAACAAGTCGTTTGCCATCGGGCACCGTAAAATCGTAGTCAGAAGCAACTTGTTCGGCTTTTGCAAAAAGTATCGATTGGTCATATTCTTTAGTTAGAGATTTCATTTCGAGGCTACTGTTATTGGCTCTAAACGTGACTTCGCATTTTGCAGTATCCCACTTCGCATAAAACGCTGTATCGCCTGTGCTGTGTTGGAATATGGTGGTGATGGCTGACCCTGTCAAACCTGCATTAGCATACCAACCCTTAAAGTCTTTGCCTGAGTATGTCGGGGTGGGCAAGGTCTTATTGGGGGTTTCGTAAGTGTAGGTGTCATAAGTGGCTCCTGTGCCGCCATCCAGGTGGTAGGTGATGTGGTAGTTTTTCAGATTCCACTTTGCCCAATACTCTTTGTCGCCGGAAGTGCCTGTAAAAATTTTGCTGACAGGAGTCCCTGTCAGTCCGGAATTAGCAAACCAGCCGACAAACTCGTAACCTTTCTTTGTGTAGGTGGTGGGCAAATCTTTGTCCGGTGTTCCAATGGAGTAGGTGTCGTATTTGGTAATATCATCGCCGTTCACATGATAGGTGATGTTGTAGGTGATTGTGTCCCACTTCGCCCAAAACTCTTTAGTTCCGGTACTGCCTGCGGGGATGGTGGTGACAGGTACTGTCGTCAATGCTGCATCAGTGTACCAACCGCCAAAGGTGTAGCCTGTTTTTGTCATCTTGGCAACAGTTGGCAAGGTGATTGTCAGCGAATCAATGTTATACTGCCCATTGGTGGCTCCGGTGCCACCGTTTTGGTTATAGATGATGTCGTAAACTAATGGTGTCCACTTCGCCCACAACAGGGTATCACCCGCAGAACCATTGGCGAGGGAGAGCACTTGCGTGATGGTTTTTACTTTTGTGGTATCAGCATACCAGTCCATGTCGTAACCATTCCTCGTTGCCTTGGCAAGTGCTAAGGGTAAATTTGCTATGGAATAGGTTGCCGGATTGCCGGCGGGATTTGTGGCGGGGCGGGATGAGTTATCATTCAGGTTGTAGGTGATGTTATAGGTGATTGTGTCCCACTTCGCCCAAAACTCTTTAGTTCCGGTGCTGCCTGCGGGGATGGTGGTGACAGGTACTGTCGTCAATGCCGCATCAGTGTACCAACCGCCAAAGGTGTAGCCTGTCTTTGTCATCTTGGCTGCGCCGGGCAAGGTGATTGTCAGCGAATCGATGTTATAACGATGCCCAATGGCGGCTCCGCTGCCCCCGTTTTGATGATAGATGATATCGTAAACTAACGGTGTCCACTTTGCCCACAAAGTGGTATCAGCACATTGGGTAAGGGAAACAACTTTCGTGACATACGCAACATCAGCATACCAATCCATATCGTAACCATCCCTCGTTGCCTTGGCAAGTGCTAAGGGTAAAATCTCTACCGTATAGGTCGCCGGATTGCTATTTGTGGCGGGACGGGCAAGAGTGGCGTTCAGGTCGTAGGTGATGTTGTAGGTGACGGCGTCCCACTTCGCCCAAAACTCTTTATTTCCGGTGCTGCCTGCGGGGATGGTGGTGACGGCAGCTCCTGTCAATGCTACATTGTCATACCAACCGCCAAAAGTGTAGCCTGCCTTGTGCATCTTGGCTGCGTCGGGCAAGGTGATTGTCAGCGAATCAATATTATACTGCCCATCGGAGGCTCCGCTGCCCCCGTTTTGGTTATAGATGATGTCGTAAGGGATTAATGTCCACTTCGCCCACAAAGCGGTATCACCCGCAGACCCATTGGCGAGGTAGAACACTTTCGTGATTGATGTGCCCGGATCGGCATACCACCCCCCAAATTCGTAACCCGTTCTCTCTGCATTTACGAGAGTTAAGGGCAAATATGATACGTCATACTGCAAAACCAAATTGACAGAATTAGTAACGGGGCGACCGGGAGAATCGTTCAAATCGTAGGCGATGTGGAACATTCCATCCCACTTGGCATAAAAGTTGTAAATATGGTCGGCTGGCACCGGAAGAAGAAGCGTGCCTTGAAAAAACTCTTTATCTATGTAAGTAGCTGAATCGGTCAATGCTGCATTTTTGAACCAACCAACAAAATTGTAGCCGGCTTTTGTAGGGTTCTCAATTCTGAAAGTTGGAGTAGTTAAATCGAATGACTCGATATTGTCGGGGGGCATGGTGGCACCGATTACGTTATGATAGTGTATATAGTAGATAGAACTCCACTTCGCCCAAAACGTTTTATGTCCGGTGCTACCTGCGGGGATGTTGGTGATGGCAGACCCTGTCAATCCGGCATCGCCGTACCAACCTTCAAAGGTGTAGCCCGGTTTGGTCATTGCTGCTGCGGTGGGTAAATAAATAATGTTTGATTCCACCGTATAAGTGTCATCGATGGCTCCGGTGCCACCATCTTGCTCGTAGTGGATGTTGTAGACTGTTGCTTCCCACTTTGCCCAATACATTACATTGGCGTGGCTGTCGCTCGCACTCGTTCCCGGGTTCACTACGGTTACCGGAGCCCCAGCACATCCGGAATTATTAAACCAACCCAGAAATTGGAAGGCGCCCCTTGACCATGCCGTAAAATTGGGGTCTCCATTGGGATTGACGGACAAGGTAATAGCACTATATTCAACATTGTAAGGAAATATAACGGTGTCGGTGCCGGGGTTAGTGCCGCCGGTGTTGATGAGTTTAATAGTATAACTGATTGGTGTATAGGTTGGAGTTACGATTACATCGTGTTCTCCGATGAGCAAATTGTCGGTAACATCTATTGTGCTGACGTCTACGGGTGAAATATACCAACCAATCTGCTCATAGTAGTTGTCCGGAGTCCCGCGGGTCAGTTGAACTATCTCGTCTTTCAGACCGTAACCCGGTGATGCAACACTCCCATTCGTTCCATTCACGGCGTTTTCCATGCTGATTTGGAAATATCCTATGATATCCATAGTTTGCCACCAAGACAGCGTCTTATACAGGCCAGTTGTGCCGGCGGGTACAATAACTTTCACTGACGGCTCAAATATCTCTATCCCTATGGTCGGCGGACTATTTGCTAACACTCTAACCGTGTCTATGGTTGTTCCCTTAAAAGCCTGATTTCCAATGTTTGTCACGCTGTTAGGAATGGTGATGGAGGTAAGTCCGGTGCAATCTAAAAAAGCACCAGCTCCTATGAGTGTCACGTTGTTAGGAATGGTGATGGAGGTAAGTCCGGTGCAATCTAAAAAAGCACCTGCTTCAATGCTTGTCACGCTGTTAGGAATGGTGACGGAGGTAAGTCCGGTGCAACCTTCAAAAGTCTCAGTTCCAATGCTTGTCACGCTGTTAGAAATGCTAATGGAGGTGAGACCGGCATAGGCAAAAGCAGCACCTCCAATGCTTGTAACGCTGTTAGGAATGGTAACAGAGGTAAGAGCATGGCAATTCTGAAAAGCAGTAGCTCCAATGCTTGTAACGCCGGTAGGAATGTTAATGGAATTAAGCGCCCTGCAGTTTATAAAAGCACTACCTCCAATGCTTGTAACGCTGTTAGGAATGGAAACAGAGGTAAGAGCATCGCAATTCTGAAAAGCAGCAGCTCCAATGCTTGTAACGCCGGTAGGAATGGTAACAGAGGTAAGGCTTTGACAAAGGGTAAAAGCACTATCCCCAATCGAGGTAACGCCAAGGTTGATGACCACACTTTCAATACTATTCTTGGCAGAAGACCAAGGCTGGGCATCAGAAAGAAAATCCTGCATTTTCCCTGTACCGCTGATGGTAAGGATTTTGTCGTCCGGACTAAGCGTAGCCGTCACACTGGCTGCTGTTGGGTAGCCGATGTTCCATGGCGTTTGTGCGAAACTGCTTACAGAGAGCAGCAAAGCTGCGATAGTGATTGCGATTTTATTTTTCATAACGCATCTATTATTCATAATTCATAACTTGTTTGCAACCTACTCATAACTTGTTCATAACTTATGAGCGCGCAAAGATACGAACTTTTTTTTGATATAGCCAAATATTTTTGAAGTTTTTTTGTGGGAAATGTGAAAAATGGTTAAAATCCGAATCAATACCTGCTCACTTGCTTCACGCCTTTCACGCCTTGAATTTTTTTGATGAGGCTGTTGAGAACGGATGTGTCGCTTAGTGAGACTGTTAGCGTGCCTGAAAATAGCCCGTCTTGCGAATCTACGTTGATGGAGCGTAGCGACATGCCGTTTTCTTTGGCTATGATGGATGAGATGTTGGTGACTATGCCTATGTCGTCGTTGCCTATTATTTTTAGCGACACTTGATAGCCTGTGGTGGATTTGCCTGTCCAGCGTGATTTTACGATGCGGTAGCCAAATTTCTCAAACATCTGAGGAGCGTTAGGGCAGTTTGTGCGGTGGATTTTGATGCCTTGCGAGGAGACGAAGCCGAAAATATCATCGCCGTAGATGGGGTGACAGCACTTCGCGAGTTGGTAGTCGATGCCCGTCAAATCGCGGTCTATCACCAGCACGTCCTCACTTTTGGACGGGTCGGCAAGTTGCGTGGGGGCTTCGTAATTTTCAACGCTGCGGTCGGTCTGCTCCACCTCCTGCTCCTTTTTTATCAACTCTATGTAGTTGTCAATCACCGTATTAACGTCTAATTGCTCGCGGGCGATGGCAATATAAAAATCGGTTACGGTTTTGTAGCCTTTTTTCTTGATGAGGCGCGAGAGCGTGCCCTCATCGGCATCAATCTTGCGATTTTTGAAGCGGCGTTGCAGCAATTCTTTTGCCAAGTCCACCTGCTGTGTTGCCATTTCTTTCAGCGACTGTTTGATTTTGAGGCGGGCGCGGCTGCTCACCACGATGTTGAGCCAATCCAATTTGGGCGTTTGGTTGGGGGAGGTCTGAATATCGACCTGGTCGCCGCTCTGCAACTTGTATTTGATGGGCACATTTTTGCCGTTGACTTTGGCGGACACGCATTTGGAACCGATTTTGGTGTGGATGGCAAACGCAAAATCCAGCACCGTAGCCCCCTGTGGCAGTTTGAAGAGGTCGCCTTTGGGCGTGAACACAAAAATCTCTTCGTCATACAGCCCCATTTTGAACTCGTCAATCAGTTCTGCGGACGAATTGTCCTGATTTTCAAGCACTTCGCGCACGTTTGTCAGCCAGTCGTCCAAGCCGCTTTCGCCCTTCACGCCCTTGTATTTCCAGTGGGCTGCCAAACCCTTTTCGGCTATTTCGTCCATCCGTTTGCTGCGAATTTGTACCTCCACCCAGCGTCCTCCGGGACCCATCACGGTGGTGTGCAGCGACTCGTAGCCATTACTCTTAGGCACTGACAGCCAGTCTTTTAGCCTCGTCGGATTGGGCTGATACATATCCGTCACCACCGAATAAGCCTGCCAACATTCGGCTTTTTCCTTCTCAAGCGGCGCATCCAAAACGATGCGCACGGCAAACAAATCATAAATTTTCTCAAACTCGGTTTTTTGTTTAAGCAACTTATTATTAATGGAATGGATGGATTTCGTGCGCCCTTTGATGTCGAACTTCAAGCCCAGAGCGGTCAATTTTTCTTTCACCGGTGCAATAAATTGGGCGATGTAGGCATCTCTATCGCGTTTTGTCGCATTCAGTTTGCCCTTGATGAAATCGAACGTCTCACGGTCGCGAAATTTCAGCGACAAATCTTCCAACTCCGACTTTATCTTATACAGCCCCAATTTGTGGGACAGCGGCGTATACAAATAGCTCGCCTCCGCAGCAATTTGCAACCGATGTTCTTCATTTTCAATCTGTTTGGCAACGCGCATCAAATACAATCGTTCAGCAATCATAATCAATACCACACGCACATCTTCCGCAAACGAAATCAGCAGTGTACGAAAATGTTCATTGTGAATAGCCGCATTTTTCTTGTAAAGTTGCTGCGTTTTAATCAACCCGTTTATGATATTGGCAGTGTCCTCACCAAACTGCTTTTCAACCTCTGCCGGAGAATACAACCCCGCCGACACCAGCGGAGCCAACCACACAGCCAACACAGACGTGCGCTTCAGTCCAATCTCATCCACC
The DNA here is from genome assembly GCA_025996835.1 of Bacteroidia bacterium. Lineage (GTDB taxonomy): Bacteria > Bacteroidota > Bacteroidia > Bacteroidales > Azobacteroidaceae > Azobacteroides. The sequence continues at coordinate 2,009 of BNTU01000128.1, read as the reverse complement.
ACAATCAAACAAGTCTGCAAAGTGCGCAACAACACACTCAGCCCATACAAATCGCGCCCATAAGCCCCTCGTTCCACCGCCTCGCCAACCAAAATTTTCAACTTTTGCCTGTCGTCAGAGGATTGCAGGGCAAGTTCAGAATGCGCTAATAACTGCCGATACGCCCGCAGAAACTCTGTTTTTTCGGTTGCATTGAGATTTTTCTTCATCCGATTCTCACATTTTCTCAATCAAATTCAACATCTTGAAAGTAGCCTTAATCGCGGCAACTGTTTGGTCGCTGTCTAATCCGCTCGTTTTGAACAACTTGTCTGCAAATTCCCATGAGATGATAGTGTGCACCAGCGCATCGGTGCGACCGCCGGAGGTGATGTTCACATTGTAGTCCACCAACTTGGGTATGGGCTTGTTCAATTGGGTGTAAATCTTCCACAGGGCTTTGGAAAACGCGTGGTATTGACCATCGCCGGGTGCCGACCGCTCGTACTCTTTGCCGTCAATAGCGATGCGCACCGCAGCTGTGGGGCGCAATCCGTAGGTCAGCGAGAGGGAGTAATTGACTAACCGGATAGTGTCCGTGCTGTCGGTGTGCAGGATGTCCGAAATGATGTATGGGAGGTCGTTCTGCGTGATAATTTCCTTTCTGTCGCCCAATTCGATGACCCGCGCAACGATTTTTTTCATCACCTCATCGCTGACTTCGATGCCCATGGCTTCGAGGTTTTTCTTGATGTTGGCTTTGCCGGAGGTTTTTCCCAACGCATATTCACGCGCACGACCGAAGCGTTCGGGCAGTAAGTCGTTGTAATACAGGTTGTTCTTGTTGTCGCCATCGGCGTGAATGCCTGCACATTGGGTGAAAACGCTTTCGCCGATGACCGGCTTGTTATTGGGGATGCGCACGCCCGAATAGGATTCCACAATGCGGCTGACGGTGTTCAGTTGCTCCTCAGCAATGTTCGTTTTTAACTCCATCTGGTCGTGCAGCATGGCAATGACACTTGCCAGAGGCGCATTGCCCGCCCGTTCGCCAAGCCCGTTGACAGTGGTGTGAATGCCCTGAACACCCGCGTGAACGGCTGCAAAAACATTGCCAACGGCTAAATCGTAGTCATTGTGCGCGTGATAATCGAAATGCAGGTGGGGGTATTTCGCCAACATTTGTCGGCAAAATTCGCCTGTGCTGGTGGGGTTCAAAATGCCCAGCGTGTCGGGAAGCATAAAGCGTTTGATATTCGTATCGCGCAGATTATCAATGAGATAAAAGACGTATTCGGGCGAGTTCAGCATCCCGTTTGACCAGTCTTCCAGATAGATGTTGATAGCGATACCGCGCTGTGCGGCGGTTTTCAAGACTTGGAGGATGTCTGCCAGATGCTGTTCGGGCGTTTTGTGAAGTTGCTCTCGGCAGTGTTTCAGCGAGCCTTTGCACAGCAAATTCATCACCTTGCAACCGGCATCGCGCACCCAATCCAGCGAAACGGTGCCGTCCACAAAGCCCAACACCTCGATTTTGTCGATATAGCCGTTGGCATCTGCCCATTTGGCAATTTTCTGAACGGTCGCAAATTCGCCGTCAGACACCTTTGCCGATGCGATTTCGACCCGATTAACATTCAAATCTTCGAGCAGCAACCGCACGATATGCAATTTCTCATCAGAGGCAAAAGAAACGCCCGAAGTCTGCTCGCCGTCCCGAAGGGTTGTGTCTAATATCTCAATCATGCGCGTGTCATTGCAGGTTTGAGCCGCAATTCCTTTCATATTGTTCTATTTTGTCCTTTTTGCTCAGCAGATAGTCGATGTCGTCGAAGCCGTTGAGAAAACATTCCTTTTTGTACTTGTTGATGGCGAATTGCTCGGACTGCGTGGTGGCATTGTTGGTGATTTTCTGATTTTGCAAATCCACCGTCAACGTCATTTGGGGGTCTTTGCCCACACTTGCGAAAATGTCCGCCAAAAAAGCATCCGACACCACCACAGGCAACACGAAATTGTTCATCGCATTG
>BNTU01000127.1 GCA_025996835.1 Bacteroidia bacterium | reverse complement strand
CGTTAAAAATGGAATAGTTCAACGGATAACCATCGCGGCTTACCAACAATCCCAGTACTATTTGTGGCTGATTGTGTTTGCCGTCTTTGGAATAGCCCGTTGCACGAAGGTCATCCCCATAGTCGGTCTCAAAATAGAGCGTGGTAACATCGTAAAAAACGATGCCTATCACGCCGCCTAAAATGCGACGGGTATGTTCCACACTGATTTGCTGTATCTTTCCTTGCTGTGTGTTATATAACTTGTCCAAATATCTGTGAATTTTAGACAAATCAATATCTTCATCAAAATGTGACTTCAAATACTCAACCGTTCCCGACTTGCTCATGGGTTGACTCAAACGGGCTATGACCAACTGGCGAAGTATGGTATCTTCTATCGCATCAAAACCAACCGACCGATATACTTTTTCCAAAAGCAGTTGAATGCCGTTGGGCAGTATATTTTTGACATTGGACAGCAGAGATTCTATCTGCTGTTTCGCTGACTGCGCTTCTTTTTGCGCAACAAACAAATCGCCTTGTCCTTCTTTGCCCTTAATCCAATCCTTGCCTTGGTGATATAAACTCACTATCTCGCCCTCATCCGAACTTGTGCCGATGGTGGCAAGGTAACGCAACTTCCCGCGTGACTTATCAACCACCACCACGCTTGTGCTGCCCGACTTGTTAGGCTTCCTGCGCACGTACATTTCCAGAACAAAGGTAATGAAATTTGGGGGCGCGACACCCAAAATGGGTGTCGCAAAATCGCTTTTTCCCTGATTATCAGTGTTTTATGGAAATGTTAATTTATGTTATGACGAAGTCAGGAAAAATTCGGCTACAGCATTGGTAACACGATAAACTTGACTCGGACTCACCTCCACCGACAAAAACTTTTCTATGACCTCATTACACCTCTCATAAGTGTCTAAATGACCGGCATAAACCATCATTTCCTGCATGTAAGGACTTATCCCAAAGCCGTTTTTAGACCCTTGCAGGTAAGGATTACTCTTCACAATTGAAATCTCCCCAAATCTGGAGAGAGTTTTTTTTTTCGTCTATCTTTTGTGTTAGACGTTTCATTCAATGCAGTTTCCAAATAATGCCTTCCAAACTTAGTACAAACTGCATCAAGACCTTTTTCGAAATCGTAGAGGCTGTCCTTCTCTTTCAATTTTTCCAACTCCTCGTAATGCTCTGCGGCTAATGCCAAATATGCTTCTTTTGTCATAATGTGATAAATTAAAAATTTGCTGCAAAGTTAGGTGTTTTTTGCGACAATTTGATTTGCACCCTAAATAATAACCATTAAAATAATGAATTATATTTAGTACCTTTGCACCAAAAATTACATCAATCATGATAAATGTTCAAGAACTAAAAACACTGATTCAAGCTGGCGAGGGACACATCGTGGACTTTAAGCGTAGCGTACCCTCAAAAGTTCGCGACATAACTGAAGAAATTTGTAGCTTTGCCAATGCTGACGGCGGCTACGTACTTGTAGGCGTGGACAATAGCAATCGCATCGTAGGAACTTCAATAAACAATAAAACTCGTTCCGCCATACAAGGCTCAATAAGTGAAATCTCCCCTGCACTACAGGTAGAAATGTATCCTGTTATCGTTGACGAAAAAGAAATTTGGGTGATAGAAGTCCCATCAGGGATCCGTAAACCCTATATTTTTTCAGGGGTTATCTATGCTCGTGAAGGAGCAAACTGCCAGAAATTGACAACGGTAGAAGAAATTCGAGATTTTTTCCAACAAAGCGACCGCATCTATTTCGACACAATAGCCTGTCCTAAAATAGATTTTCTAAAAAGCATTGACGAAGATAATTTGAAAAAATTTAGAACGGAGTCTAAATTAAGTGCAGATATTTCCGATGCACAAGTGTTTGAAAATTTACAAATTTATGATGAAAACGGCATTGTAAAGCGTGGTGGCCTTCTTTTCTTCGCCAATCATCCTGAAGAAACATTTCCCCAGGTGGTAATAAGATGTGTCCTTTTCAAAGGCACGGACAAAGTGTATATTATTGACGACAAAACTTATGGTGGCGCATTACCTCAACAGTATAAGCAAGCATCAGAATGGTTGCAAAGCAAATTGCAAGTGTCTTACGAAATAGATGGATTGGGTCCAAGAAAAGACGTTTGGGAAATTCCACTTTCGGTATTTAAAGAGGCTATAATCAACGCATTGGCTCATAGAGATTATTATGAGCAAGGAGCTGTTATCACGATAGAAATGTTTGACGACCGTGTAGAAATTTCCAATCCGGGCGGACTACTCTCTGTTGTAGCCAAAAATTTTGGACGTAAAAGCATGACCCGTAACCCTATTATTTTCAATTTATTTACTCGTATGCACTTGGTAGAGCGCATTGCGTCCGGCATTCCAAGGATGAGAAAAGATATGCAAGAAGCAGACTTACAAGAGCCTGTTTTCCAAACAGAAGGAATGTTTACTGTGATTTTGTATCGACCAACCAAACCTATTTCTGCCAAAAAGGAAGTAAAATTGGATTTATCAGAAATTCAACTATCAATCTTGAGTTTGATGCGAGAGAACACGTCCATTACGATGTCTGAAATAGAAACGACATTGAATCGAAGCAAATCCGCAGTGTATAGTAATGTAAACATTCTTAGAGAAAATGGATTAATTAAGAGAGTTGGCGAGAAAAAGAATGGGAAATGGCAGGTAATGTAATTTTCTACCTCTTTTCTACCTCTTTTCTACCTCTTTTCTACCTCTTTTCTACCTCTCCTATACCTCCCCTATACCTCACTTTCTATCTATTTTCTATCTATTTTCTACCTATTTTCTACCTATTGCTTTAACCTGCTATTTATTAAGTCTACTCAACCCAGTGTACTCTTGAAGGGTCCCATTTATCTTTTCGTTCTTCTATGCCTTTGGGGTATCCTATAGGAATTATATTGAGAGGAGTTATATTTTTTTGTATTTCGATATTTTTCTTTATAACCTCAATTCGTTCTCTATATGGATAGGCGGCAGTCCATGTGCTGCCCAATCCCATCGCTTCTGCTGCAAGAAGGATATTCTGTGTAGCAGCTGAGCAATCAAGGAACCAATAATCCGATTTGTCGGAATCTCCGCAAACGATTATAGCATGGTTTACATTTTTAAGCATTTTAGCAAATGGCAGTTCTTCTGCCATTTTATCCAGTATTTCTTTGTTACTAATCACAAAAAAATCCCAAGGTCGTCTATCTTTGCCTGAAGGTGCCGCCATTCCTGCTTTTAGTAGAAGTTCAAGGTCTTCCTTAGATACTTTTTTGTCTGTAAAATTACGTACACTTTTGCGTGAAAAAATAGTAGAAAGAACTTCTTTTTTAGTATTCATAATATATTGCTTCCAATTGCCATTTCTTAGCACATATCACTGTGATTGGCGAAATATTTGTCAATTGCGACCTTATTTGCTGAGGAGATGCGATTGGAAAGTTCGCGCATTTCGTCCGGCGACATCGCTTGGAAGGCGGATGCCCACGCGGCGTTTTGCTCCACGTCCGCAAGGCTGGTCATGCCTACTATCGTGGAGGTAATGGGCAGGCTCCACGCATAGCGCAGGAGGGTTTGCACATCGGCTTTGTCTGGGGCGTTGCCTATCAGATGTCCGTAAGCAAGCACCTTCATTCCGATGATGCCCATGTTCTTTTTTTGCGCCACCGGCAGCGTGATGGTCTCGAAGCTGGGGGGTATTTCGGGCGCGAGTCGCCAGGCCGGTCCTGTAGCACCTTGCGGTATTACAACACCTTGCATGGCGGCGTTGAGCGCGACTTGCACGCAGTCAAAATCGTAGCGCTCGATGAAGCGTGTCACCGGAATCGGGTTGTCGTGCGACGAAACGCCAATGAACCGCACCACTTTCTGCTCACGCAACTTGTAGTAGGTTTCGACGCTGTGACCTTTTTCCCCGAGAACATCAACTTCATCCGGTCTGAGCCAGTGGACGTGAAGCAGGTCTATGTAGTCGGTCTGAAGGCGTTTTAGCGAGAGTTCGAGTTGGCGCATGATTTCGTCGTAGGTGTTGCCGCGGATTTTTGTGGTAACGAAGATTTCCTTGCGCCTCGTTTTGAGCACTTGCCCCACAATTGATTCACTCCAGCCGCCGTTGCCGTAGATGTGTGCGGTGTCGAACCATGTGATGCCGAGGTCGGCGGCGCGGTGGAGCAACTGCACCGCCTCGTCATCCCGATTTTGGAATGCTTTGTTGAAGAGGCTGCCGGTACCGAAGCCGAGGAGGGGTACCTCCACGCCTGTCCGTCCCAAAACCCGCTTTGGGACAAGTAGCTTTTTACGTTGTGCAGCTTCGAGGGGAAAGGTGCCGACGGTCGCGCCTACGGCTGCTGCGGTTGTCAGAGCGAGAAACTGGCGGCGTGTCATTGGGGGAGTCATGTTCATTTCTTTCATTTTGTTTTTATTTTTTTTTTAACAGATGTCATTGTGATTAGCGAAATAACTGTCGATTGCGAGCTTATTTGCAAAGGAGAGGCGGTCGGACAGTTCGCGCATTTCGTTTGGCGGCATCGCTTGGAAGGCGGATGCCCATGCTACGTTTTGCTCTATTTCCGCGATGCTGGTCATGCCAACCATTGAGGACGTGATGGGCAAACTCCACGCATAACGCAGGAGGGTGTGTATGTCGGCTTTTTCAGGGGCACTTCCTATCAACTGACCCTGCGCGGACACTTTCATTGCCAAGATACCCATGTTCTTCTTTAACGCCGCCGGTAGCGCGATGGTCTCGAAAGAGGGGCGACTTGTCGGGTCGTTTTTGAAACTGTTGATGCCGGTGTCATACACCACCCCTTGCATCGCGGCATTGAGTGCGAGAAGCACGCAGTCGAGGTCGTGGCGCTCAATAAACAGCGTTACGGGTATCGGGTCGCCGTGTGCCGAAACGCCGATGAAACGTGCCACCTTTTGCTCGCGCAATTTGTAGTAGGTGTCGAGGATGGCGCCTTTTTTACCGAAGGCGTCGGCTTCCTCAACGGACTGCAATTTGTGGATGTAGAGCAGGTCAATGTAGTCTGTCTGGAGGCGTTCCAGCGTCCCCTCCAAGTTACGCATGATTTCGTCGTAGGTAAAGGTGCCGTAGATTTTCGTGGCGACGAAAACTTCCTTGCGGCGATTTTTGATAGCCCGCCCGACCATGCTCTGTGCCCAGCCTGCACCGTAGGAGGTAGCCGTGTCGATATAGGTAATGCCAAGGTCTATCCCGTGTTGGAGCATTTGCACGGCTTCGTCGTCACGATTTCTGTAGTGGACACTGAGAGGGAAGGTGCCGAAGCCGAGGATGGGTACTTCCACGCCCGTTCGCCCCAACACCCGTTTTGGGATGAGTGGCTTTTTCCGTTCTGCGGCATTAAGGGGAAAAGTGCCGAGAGCCGTGCTTACGGCTGCTGCGGCTGTCAGAGCGAGATACCGGCGGCGTGTCATGGGAGATGAGATATTCATTTCTTTCATTTGTTTTTACATTTTACACGCCTTAAGCAGGCACTCCTGAACGATGTATTCGTGCTCGTAAGTGTAGGGATTCTTCATTTTACCGTTGATAATGTCGGCGAACTCAATCCACTGGTCTTCGTATCGGGCTTTGAGCGGTGGCATTTCTACGATTTGTTCGCCCTTTTTGAAATCTCCGGTCGCTTCTGCCAAGGTGAGATACAGCGTGCCACCTGACATTTCGCCCTTGACTTCGAGCGGGCAAATCGTAATCATTCCCTTCGAGCCGCGAACCGTTATATAGCGGTGTTGGCTCGCATTGACTTCGTTGAGACAGCTACGCATCGTTGCAATTCCGCCGTTGGGATATTCAAACACGGTCACCGAATTGTCGATGACGCCGTCTTGCCGGGTTTTTCGGAGGTACGGATGAATCTTCTCCGGTTTGCCCATCATCGTTACGACCAAATCTATCAAGTGACAGGTAAAGATAAATGGCGTTCCGCCTTTGAACGTTTTCATAATGTCGCGGAACGATTGATTGTCGAAGCGATTCATTGCAGCGTCGATGTCATACACTTCGCCCAACAGCCCGTCTTTGACTGCTTTGATGCAAAACTGCATCGCCGGATTGTTTCGAAACATATACCCCATGTGGAAGGTGAGATTTTTGGACTCGGCAATGTTCAATATCCGTTTGAAATCCGCTAATGACTCACCTGCCGGTTTATCTAACTGAACATGTTTTCCCGCTTGAACACAACGGAGTGCATAAGGAAGCGGTTCATGCTCTTCGGTTTCCACGGCAACGGCTTGAAGACCGGGAATCGCCAACAGTTCTTTGGTGGACATCCAGGGTAAATCTTTATACAATCCCTTGTTTTCGTTTTTTTCACGCTGCTTCGGGTCGTCATCGGCAACAGCAACGACTTCGAACAGGTCGGTCAACTTGCGAAGTGTGCCTATTTTGTAGGCGTGCAGGTGTCCGGTGCCGATTTGCGCGATTTTTATCCTTGGTGTTGCAACCGGAGCGGCAAAGCCGGTATTGTTTAACGCCGTTGCCGAAAAAGCAACACTCGGAATGAAACCGGCTAAACCCGCTGCTGAGACTTGTTTTAAAAAATTACGTCTGTTTGTCATAATGAAAATTAATATACGATAGTACTCCACACTTCTATCTCCCACAGGCGTACCCTGTTATCCGTGTATGGCGGCAGATACCACCTGACCTTGTTGGTTGTTACGGGCTCAAACTCCTCGTAAAATGGAACATCGATATTATCGTCATACGACAGTACAGTTTCCCAGTCGCCATCAACCCAGGCTTGAAATCTCCACATCGGCGATCCATATTGGCGATGCAATCTGAGTGCAGAGATGGTATAGTTATCCAGCAAATCAATCTCAATCCAATGTTCGTCGTCGGTCGCAACTGAAACCCACCTTGTGCCGGTAGTATTACCGTCAACTGTTTTGCTTCCGGTAAAGTCGGGTCCGGAATCATCGCTCTGTGTAACGGGTTTATTCAAAGCGACATTTACTGTTTTTACCAAGTCGACCTTTGTCGGGGCTGTTGAAAAAACATCAATGGATGTGGGCACAGGTTTGTACGCAGTGCTGATATACAACGGTTCACCCAACTGGAAATCAGGTAAGACAATGGACGTTTCCGAAGCGGCAAAAGGCAAGGTTTGGGCAAGTCCATTGATATCATTATAAGTCAGTTCTATGCCTGTTTCGGTATCATCAATTGCAGCATACCATTCGAGTGTAAGTTCGTTACTGATATCATTCATCGTAAAACTCTGTAATGAGCGATTCAACAGTGTGCGTTCATATTGTGCACCGTAAGACAGTTCGTCCACTTCAACGGGGATAGAAGTGTGGTCGAAATCGTCATAAGTTACAATTTTGAACCTGCATGTGGTTTCTTCCAGATTGGGGATGACCACGCTAATGTTGCTATTCTCTTTACTTACCGGCACGAGAGTGTCTTTTTGAATGCCGCTCTGTTCGTAAAATACTCTGCACCGGGTTACTTTGGGGTCTGTGATTACCCATTCCAATTGAATCCTGTTTTTCCCCGGGCTGGTTTTCACTGAAGCCGCTTTTTGCGGATAAATAATTTCGCCATCGGGCATATATTTCATATACTCGTCGGATTGGGTACAATGTGTAAACAAGACACCACATACTGCTACTACCATGTACCATTTCATCTTTTTTACTATTTTTTTCATCGCTTTCATATTTTTTTATTATAAACTATTAAAACATTAATTTATTGTATATCCGATGGTTCTTGCCCCCACAGGGACAATTCCGTTGTAAGAAATATTGTTGTTACTTTACCCCATGTTTCCTTGCATATAAAACGAATATACCTCACGTAAGGGATATCCAACGGAAATTCAACATCATTACCATTAATCCAAGCCTCCATATCCTCGTCCGAATTTGTACCGACAGGTGATCCGGACGGCTTGGTTATTTCACCGTCTAACAGCAGCGTCCATGAATCCCACGACCCGTCGGGATTGGGGTCCATACTGCCCCATATCTCGAACTTACTGGGACTCCGGTCATTGTATGCCACCGACAAATAGGCATCGCCTTGCCTTCCCCACAATTTCATACGGCTGAGTAAAGCGCCTTCCGGAACGTGCATATCAAAAGTTACAGCCTGGGGCCATAGTCC
>BNTU01000126.1 GCA_025996835.1 Bacteroidia bacterium | reverse complement strand
TGTTCCTGCCACCGGAATCAGCCCGACGAAGCCCGTCAGAATGCCCCAGATGACAGGGTTGCCCGCATTAAAGAGCCAATAGCCAATGCCCGCCGAAATCACTTGCAGAGCCATAATCAACGGCACGCCAACGGCATTTGCCAAAATCATATTGTTGCCTTCCGCTTTCAGTTGGCGGTTGGTGGCGGTGTCAAACGGGAGGTATTCGCTGAGTCCGCGCTCCATCGGCTCGGAATCCTGCAACATGAAATAGAGCACAAACAGCATCATGATGAGGTTGGTCATCGCACTTCCGGCAGTTGAAACGATGCTTGGGACGATTTTCCCAATGTGTTCAAGTCCCTTTTGCACAACGTCTTGCGAGAAAATATTGTAGCCCCAACGGTCGAAAATCCAATCGCCCAGATTATGCAACTCCACTTTGAACATTTGAACATCAAAATTGGACGCAGTGGAATAGACCAAAGCCGAAAATCCACCCAAAACCAGCGCAAAAGCCAGCAATGTAACAATCATTAAAGTGCTTGTAGCCAGCGTGTTATTCCATCCTTTGCGCCTCAAATAGCGGTGCGGCGTGCGCAACAACGCATACATGGCAATTGAGCCAAGAAACGAACTGACAAAATAAGCCAACTGCCCAATAATCAGCCCCGCCAGCAGGATAATCGCCAGCAGGAAAATAACCTGCCGCATTTGTTTGTCAAAGTTTGCATTCATTTTTTTACATTATTCCGCGGTCACGCAGCTTCTGCTGCCATTTCCATGCCGATTTCAGCGTGTCTTCGAGGGTTTCTTTGGCTTTCCAGCCGAGCACCTCGTTGGCGTAGCGCGGATTTGCCCAGATTTGTTCGATGTCGCCTTCGCGGCGGGCTACTATTTTGTGCGGCACGGGCACTCCGGTGGCTTTTTCAAAGGCGTTGATGAGTTCCAACACTGATACGCCGCGTCCGGTGCCCAGGTTGAAATATTCCAGCGGAGCTTTTGATTTGTTGTTCAACATACGCTCTATGGCTATCACGTGGGCTTTTGCCAAGTCCATCACGTTGATGAAGTCGCGGATGCAAGAGCCATCGGGGGTGCTGTAATCATTGCCGAAGACGGACAATTCCTTGCGGATGCCTATCGCCGTTTGCGTGAGAAAAGGGATGAGATTTTGTGGCACACCATTGGGCAACTCGCCGATTTCAGCCGTTGGGTGTGCCCCAATCGGGTTGAAATAGCGCAGGATGATGCTTTTGAAAGGCACTCCTGCGTGGATGGTGTCGCGGATAATTTCCTCGTCGATTTGCTTCGTGTTGCCGTAGGGCGAAGTCGCCGGCAGGATGGGAGCCGTTTCCGTCACGGGCAAATCTTTGGGGTTGGGCTGTCCGTAAACCGTACAGGATGAGGAGAATACGATGCCGTCCACTTTGTGCGCGGGCATCAGTTCCAGCAAATTGACGAGCGACACAATGTTGTTGCGGTAGTAGAGCAGCGGCTTTTCCACCGATTCGCCCACTGCCTTGCTGGCTGCAAAGTGGATGATGCCTTTGATGCCGACGTGTTTTTGGAACACGCCATCCATCGCTGCCTTGTCGGTGCAATCCACCTTTTCAAATACCGGGCGGGTGTCGCTGATGCGCGTGATGCCGTCAATGACTTCTTCGTTGGAATTAGACAGGTTGTCAACGATAACTACCTCGTAACCTGCGTTTTGTAGTTCAACTGTGGTGTGTGACCCGATGTATCCTGCACCGCCTGTCACTAAAATTTTTCCTTTCATATATAATATGTATTCTTAATTTTTAATTCTTAATTCATTTGCAAATACGTCACAAGCGGATAATGGTCTGAGTTGCGCAATTTGCCAACTGTTGTGTTATAGGATTTCATATTTTTGCTGTGAAAAATGTAATCTATGCGAAAATAAAAGTGATGCGTATTAAAAGTTATCCCCATACCGGAGCCACTTTCATTGAAGGAATCGACCAAATCGCCTTTTATTTTGTGGTGAGCGTAGGAAATGGGCGTGTCGTTAAAGTCGCCACACACAATAATGTAGGTGTCCTTTGAATTTTTGATAACTTCCGCAATAGCATCTGCCTGTTTCGCTCGCCATTTGAATGCCGGTGTCATGCGGTTGAAAAGGGTGTTTTCAAAAAAACGTTTCATCTTGTGTGCGTCAGGGTCTTTGGTCATATCTTTAAATTCCGTGCGCTCATCGTCCGATATTTTGTTGGATTCCAAATGGTTGTTGATGAGCATCACGCTCCGCCAATTCACATTCAATTCCACCATAAAAGCCCCATTGGTGTGTTCCGTTTCGACCGGAATTTTCTGCGCATCCACAATTGGAAACTTGGAAAAAACGGCAATCTTGCTTTCCATGTCTATGTGGTGGTAAGAGAAGTGCTCAAGGGCGTGCATCACATCGTCCGTGGTCAGATAATTTTTGTCATACGCCAACATAAATTCCTGAAAACAAACAATATCGGGGTTTTGCTGCACCACATATTGCAAAATTTTGTTGGGTTTCTTCTCTGTGTGCTGTTTATGCCATTCAAACTCCTGCACATTGTAGGTCAGCACTTTAATGCAATTTTGGGGAACCACTTTTGTCTGCAGATGAATCGGGAAATAGGTGTAAATGGCAAGACTGCAAATCAGGAACCCCACCACAGACATCGCAACCTGTTTCCATTTTTGAAAAAACAGCCAAAGCACGAGCAGAATGATGTTCCATATCAAAAGGAACGGAAAAAACAGCCCTAAATAAGCCGGCAAAACCGTTGAAAGCGGCGAAATCCGGTCGGAAAAAGACGCAACAATCAAGAGCAACAGCGACACAATAGCCACCGTTGTCATAATACTTCGCAAAAAAAACAACACTTTTTTCATTCCCGGTTTCATCTTTTACGCCGCCAATACAATATGAGCAAAATGCCGAACAGCATCCCTCCCAGATGGGCAAAATGCGCTACACTATCGTTCATGCCTATGCCGGAGAAAAATTCGAGCACGCCATAGCCTATCACCAGCCACTTTGCCTTGATGGGTATCGGAATAAACATCAGAAACATCGGCGCATTGGGAAAAGTCATCCCGAACGCCAAAAGCAGCCCGTAAACAGCCCCGGAGGCACCAATCGTCACCGGATACATATCGTAATACATCGGAAAATCAGCCACTTGGAGGTGAGCAACCACCTCCTGAGTCAATCCGGCACCAACACCACACACCAAATAAAAAATCAAAAACCGCTGCGGTCCCCACGTATTTTCCATCATGCTGCCAAACATCCACAGCGCAAACATATTGAAAAAGATGTGCGCAAACTGCTCATGCGTAAACATATACGTCAAAAATTGATAAATGTGGAAGTCGTGCGCCTGCACATAATGCAAGCCCAGAATTGGCGACAACTCAATGCCCAGACCACCAAACAGATAGCAGGCAAACCAAATGATGCCATTGATGAGCAAAAGATTTTTGGTCACCTGAGGGATATTGTTCAAAAAACCGCCATTATTAAAGTTCATCTATATATGTGTGTAAAATATCGGGCGCAAAGGTACGAAAAAAACCGTAATATCTAAAATATTTACTACCTTTGCCGCCGTTATCGCGAGATGTCATTGCGGGCTTGACTCGCAATCTCCCGCGGCAGCAATTTTGATTGACAATTTAAACTCATTATTTATGCGGAATGTATTTACAAACTTTGCAAATATACTGCTGTTGAGCGGTATATTCATCGCGGGGGGGGGGGCAAACCTCCTAAGAGCTGAAGCTCTCCAAGAAGCTAAAACTGCCTCCTCAGGCGTGGTGTCCGATGCGGATGGTACCATCGCAAGTGCCACCCATGTCACTTTTGTTGTAAAAATAATGCCATGAAAAAACTCTCAATCATCATTCCGGCATACAACGAGGGAAAGACAATTATTTCACTCTTGCAAAAAGTAGTGAACGTGTCTTTGATATACGGCATTCAAAAAGAAATTGTCATTGTCAACGATTGCTCACAGGATGCAACAGCCGAATTGGTGAAAGAGTATCTCGCCACACACGCAGACGAGAGCATTACGTTGGTGCAGCAAGAAAAAAATCAGGGCAAGGGTGCGGCTATTCGCAAGGGGCTTGAACACATAACGGGCGATTACATTATTATACAAGATGCCGATTTGGAATACGAACCGGAAGATTATAACATTTTATTGGAAGTTTTTGTGAAAGAAAACCGGAAAGTGCTGTACGGCTCCCGCTTTTTAAATTCCAAAAACAGGCACTCTTATCAATCTTTTTATATTGGCGGACGGTTAGTAACACTTTTTACAAACCTTTTGTTTTGTCAGCATCTGACCGATGAGCCTACCTGTTATAAACTGTTTGATGCTGCGTTTTTGCGCTCTATATTCTTGCGCTGCGATGGATTTGAATTTTGCCCCGAAGTGACAGCAAAGGTGGCAAAACGAGGAATTAAAATCAAAGAGGTGCCTATCAACTATTACCCGCGCTCCATAGAAGACGGGAAAAAAATAAAATGGACAGATGGTTTAGCAGCCATTTGGGCATTGATAAAATACAGATTTGTAAATTAATATGTAATTATGAAACAAAAAACATCAAACCGGTATAATACCGGCATAGTAGGTAAATTTTCGTTTAAGAAGATTGCGACACCGATTTATTTGGTTATTATTGCCGGTGTATTTTTTTCTACCTATCCGCGTATCTTTGACGAAAAAGCCGATATGAATGGAGATAATATTCATTATTATGCGTTAGGACGAGCACTCTGTGACGGGCGCGGATTTACGAGCACAATGCAGTTTGAGGATGGTCCGCACACACACTTTCCTCCGGGATACCCTGCCTTCATTGCAGTATTGATGAAATGTGGTGCAGACAGTGTTCATGCGGTGAAAATTGCTAATGGTATTCTACTTTTTTTGCTATCCATGCTGTTGTTTTTTGTCTTCTCTGCCGCATGTAAAAATAAGTTGCTCGCTTTTACGGCGACGGCATTTTCTGTATCTCAAATGGATATTTTGAGGTTTGCTACGATTATTATGAGTGAGATGCTGTTTATATTTTTTTCGCTGGTCATTATTTTGATAATTATACGGTGGAGTCCTCAAAAAGCCTTCACAGATGCAAAAAAGCGAAGAAAAGATAGTCTAATACTTGCGCTGCTGGTTGTATGTGTGAGTTATATTTATTTTATTCGGAGCATGGGGTTGTCGCTTATACTTGCTGTTATTCTTTACTACGGAATTGTAACGCTACAACACGGTATTGATTTTTTGAAAACAAGAAAAAAATCACCGCAAACACTCGATGTTGGCAAAGAAAAAAAATCAACACTGCTGAGATATTTATTGGTATTAGGCTGTGTGGTGCTGGCATTTATTGTGCCAAAAACGATGTGGGACATTCGAGATAAAAGTGTAGGAAAAGAGCATAGCGAATACATTCATGATTTTTTGAAAAAAGAGGGCGGACAAACCATGACTACCTTGGACGACTGGGGTGATAGGATTGTCAAAAACACTACATTATATACCGCAAAATGGGTACCATCAGCTATTTTCAGTTACACACCGGACATTTCAACAACAGCGACCATGTCAGAATGGCTCAAAGGCATTGCTATTGCATTGCTGCTACTTTGGGGCGTTTATAAATTGCAGAAGGGTGCGTTATTACTTTTTCTGTATGTAGGCATTACTATGGGCGTATTGTTGATATGGCCGGAGCAATATGGGGGGCATCGGTATATGCTACCCATTATTCCGTTTTTGATATTTCTTTTTATTTATGGAATTTATGCACTGTGTGAGTTGATAATAACGCAAAAGACAAAAATTAAACAATACACAACTATCACATCTGTGGCGGTATGTTTGGTTTTTGCATTAATAGCACAACCGACTTTTGCAGCCTCTATTAAAGGATTAAAATCACAGGCTAAATACAAAACGTATAACTACGCCAATGCTGCGCCTGCTTTTGTAGAGTTTTTGGATGCTATCCGATGGGTGAAAGATAATACACCCGAAACTGCGCGCATCTGCACACGTAAGCCTGAAAACTTTTATTTTTACTCCAATGGACGAAAAGGTGGCTCATTTCCATGGTATGCAACCCCCGAAGAAATTGTTGAATATATGACTACAAGTAAGTTTGACTACATAATTATTGACCATTGGTTTCCTCATGCATATAGAACCCTGGTGCCGGCAGCACAAAAATACGGGGATAAATTCAAAATAGTGCACATGGTAGGAGGAACACAACAATCCCCGCCTACTTACGTGTTGAAATTTATACCATGAGTTTAGGGCAAAGGTACGAAAATATTTATCTATCCGGATAAATTTGCCTATCTTTGCACCCAATAAATAAATAGTTGCAATGAAGAAGTTACCGATAGGAACGCAATCGTTCAAGAAATTAAGGCAGCAAGATTGCCTTTATGTTGATAAGACTGAAGATATTTTCAATCTTATCACAAGTGGAAGCGTTTATTTTCTTTCTCGCCCCCGACGGTTTGGCAAATCGCTGCTGATTAGTACGATGGATGCGCTCTTTCGATGTGAAAAATCGTTGTTTGAGGGGCTGTACATCTATGACAAGTGGGATTGGACGCAGAAAAGCCCTGTGATAAGGCTGGATTTTGCCAAACAGAGTTTCGATAATTCGGAGATGTTGCGCTCCTCGCTGTTTTCTTTTATGCGCGATATGGCCGAAGAGCATGGTGTGGTGCTTGAAAGTCCGGAACTTTCCGACCGATTTGCCGAATTAATCGCCAAAGTGCATAAACGCACCGGACAACAAGTAGTGGTTTTGATTGATGAGTACGACAAACCCATCATCGATCATCTGACGGATTTGCCCATTGCCGATGCTAACCGCAAAGTGTTGAAGGGTTTCTTTGGCGTATTGAAAGCTTCCGATGAGCATTTGCGTTTTGTCTTCCTGACAGGAGTGTCCAAATTTTCAAAAGTATCCATCTTTTCGGAGTTGAACAACTTAGCGGACATCTCGATGGATAGCCGATATGCTTCTATCTGCGGGTACACGCAGGATGAATTGGAAACTTGTTTTGATGAGTACATCGCACGGTTGGCAGAAACGTGCCAACTTACCAAATCGGATGTGTTAGGCGGTATTCGGCATTGGTATAACGGTTATTCGTGGGATGGGAAAACATCTGTTTACAATCCCTTTTCGACATTGTTACTTTTTGACACACAAACTTTTTCCAACTATTGGTTTGAAAGCGGGTCGCCCACATTTCTCATCAACATGGTAAGGGAACGCAACGACATAAAGCCTCTGATGGGAGAAATAGCTGTTGACGAAACAAGTTTTGTTGGATTTGACATCAATCAAATTGGGCTTACTCAAATTTTGTTTCAAACAGGCTATTTAACGGTAAAAACGAAACAATTTATCCCCATGAAGCCCCCAAAATATACATTGGCTATTCCCAATGAGGAAGTGAATGATTCGTTTCTCGCTTTTTTGGTGAGTTCCTACACAGGCTATTCTGCTGACCAAATGCCTATCATCAGAGAACAAATGCAGGAGCAAATTAGCAATTGTGATTCAGACGGTTTCGCACAAAGTCTGCGGATATTACTTGCAAACATACCATACAAATTGCACATCAAACACGAAAGTTATTACCACTCCCTGCTTTTGGCTTGGATGCGTATGCTGGGCTTCGATATTCAAGGCGAGATAATGACCAATATCGGGCGCATTGATGCCGTATGGCACCAACCCGGACTCACCGTGGTGGCAGAAGTCAAATATTCCGCCAAAAAGAAAGCCGCATCAATGCTGAACGAGGCAATGAAGCAAATCAACGACCGAAAATATTACGAAAAATATCTGGATGCCAACAAAGTTTTATTGCTGGCAGTGGCATTTTCAGAAAAAGAGGTGAGTTGCAGGATGAAAAATGTCTAAATTTACAACTGTTTTTTCAATTCAAAATCCACAAAAATTGGCAGGTGGTCGCTGTAGCCGCCCTCATATTTACGCCCGTGAAAAGTCTTTTTGGGGCGAATGCCTCCCTGCGTTTTGTCCTCCACAAACAAAAAATCTGCCTGAAAGATGGTTGCACTTTGCGGTTTGACGTGAAACGGGCAGTCTTGACACATCAATTTATCCGACACCAGCATCTGGTCTAAAAAATTCCACTGCTTGCCATATTTGTAACTGCCGATTTTGCCGGTGCGCTCTATCGGCAGCCAGAGGTTGTGCAGATGCAGTGCCGCACCGGCTTTGCTGGTGCGCAGGCGCGTGAGCGACTGCATGGACTTGTCGGAAGGCTCATCGTTGAAATCGCCCATCAC
>BNTU01000125.1 GCA_025996835.1 Bacteroidia bacterium | reverse complement strand
GCTTTCAGCAAGTCCACATTGGTCGCTGCCACGATGCGCACGTCGGTTTTTTGCCCTTTCGACTGCCCTACTTTCATAAATTCGCCCGTTTCCAACACGCGTAACAGGCGGGCTTGCGTTGCCATCGGCAATTCGCCCACCTCGTCCAAGAAGATTGTGCCCTTGTCTGCTGCCTCAAAATAGCCTTTGCGGTCGGCTAATGCGCCTGTGAATGAACCTTTTTCGTGTCCAAACAGCTCGGCATCAACCGTTCCTTCGGGAATCGCGCCACAATTGACGGCGATGTACGGACTGTGTTTGCGTGCACTGTTTTGATGGATGATTTGCGGAAAAACCTCCTTGCCCACGCCGCTTTCGCCGGTAATCAGCACTGTGAGGTCGGTGGGCGCGATGAGCAGGGCTTTTTCTATTTCGCGATTTAGCAACACGCTACTGCCGATGATGCCAAACCGCTGCTTTGTCGTTTGTATATCTGTTGCCATTGTTTTATTGATGCTCTTTTTTATCTGATGTTTGCGATACTGATGATGTCTGAAAACACGCCGGCAGCCGTCACAGCCGCCCCTGCACCGTATCCTTTGATAATCATCGGGTATTCGTAGTAACGCTCTGTCGTTATCATAATGATATTGTTGCTGCCCTCCAACTCGTAAAACGGGTGGTTTGCGCCAACGGATTGTAAGCCAACGCTGCATTTGCCGTTGTCCATAACTGCCACGAAGCGCGATCTTTTGCCGTCCGCTGCCAATTTTTGCCGTTTGGCTTCAAATTCGGCATTCAGTTCGGGGATTTTCTTCCAAAAATCGTCGGTAGAGCCTTCAAAATAGGGGTCGGGGATAAACAAATTCTTTTCCACATCGCTCTGATTCACCTCGTAACCGGCTTCGCGTGAGAGGATTACCAACTTGCGAATTACATCGGTGCCGTTCAAGTCCAAACGCGGGTCAGGTTCTGCAAAACCTGCTTCCTGCGCCATTTGGATGGCTTTGCTGAGCGGGATTTCCGCGCTGATGGTGTTGAAAATGAAGTTGAGCGTGCCACTCAGCACCGCCTCGATTTTCAGGATTTTGTCGCCGCTGTTGGTCAGTGCGTTCATCGTGTTGATGATGGGCAAACCTGCGCCTACATTGGTCTCAAAGAGGTATTTCACGCCGGTTTTGTAGGTGATGGTTTTCAGTTTGCGGTAGTTTTCATACGTGCCTGACGATGCCACTTTGTTGGCAGCCACCACCGAAATGCTGTGCGAGAGGAACTCCTCGTAGAGGACAAATCGCTCGCCTTAGACGACGTAGAAAAAAGCCTGATTATCAAAGCATTAGAACGACACAACGGCAGACGAGCCGATGCAGCCAAAGAACTGAAAATCTCGGAACGCACCCTGTATCGCAAGATTAAAGAGTACGATTTGGAAAGTTGACCCCAATGTCATTAAGTTAAAGGATAAGTGGTTAAAAATGAATGAGATAATGAGGTACGAGATACTGTGTCACAGCCTCATCCCGTAGGGATGAGTCGCTCGGTAGAAAATGCAACCTCTCCCCACACCTCTGCATTCCGTAGGGATGCGACCCCATTTGCAACATACGGTCGCATCCCTACGGGATGCGGGGGTGGTGGTGGGAGCACTGCATTTCTACCGAGCGATGCATCCCTACGGGATGCGGGTCAAGCCCGCAATGACGATAATAACAAATTTAACAAACTTTAACATCTTGAAGTGTTAAACTTTAGAAAAGCCATTGTTTATTAAAAAACATTCTCTACCTTTGCCGTTGAATTGTCGTAGTGGCAGTTCATAACAACATTTTATTAAAAAACAAAAAAAAAGTACAATGTTATGAGAAAAAAAGCTAAAAACAGGAGGTTTGCAAACTTTGTAAACGCTTCGCCATTAAATGGCATTCTCTTGGGGGGGGGGGGCAAAGCCTTCGAGCCTCAAGACGAAAAATTTCATTATTCCTTAGTGGAATTTTCGTATCGGTGCTTTTCGCTCTTAGCTACGGTTGCAAAGAGGAAACGTACGAGTTTACGCAAGGTCAGGTGGGAGGTGACCCTCACAATCCGGATTTGCCGGTGACTGTTACCGGATTCACACCCGACTCGGGCAGGATACGGGAAAAGGTGCTCATTTCCGGGTCTAATTTCGGCAATGATACCTCGCAAGTGGAGGTGCTGTTTAACGACGGCTTTGCCGATAGAAAGGCAAATGTGCTCAGTGTAAACGGTACTGCTATTTATTGCCTTGCACCAAAGCAGAGTAGTGGAAGCAGCCAAATTAAGGTAAGCGTAGCCGGTGGCTCGGCAGTCGCTGCTACCAAGACATTTGGCTACAAGGCTGTTGAAAACGTTTCATGGTTTGCAGGGGCAGGAAACGCCAATGGAAATTATGGTGAAAACAGTGCTAATGCCGCTTTGGATGGACCCTTGGCGAGTGCTACCTTCTTTAAACCACAAGGGGTTGTTGCCCTTGGCGGCGGACAGGTAATGACTTTCGGTTGGCATGCCGGTGCAGCCGCAAGAACGCGCTTTATATCGGGACCCGACAATACGGTTATCACCTTACAGTATAACGCTTATATGGGTAAACCGGCTGTAAACGAGGATAAAACCATCGTATATAATACGTATGTGAACCCTACACATACGGTTTACCAATACCCAAAGGCAAGCGGGTGGGCACCGGAAAATATCGGCGCAATCGTAGTTCCGGGTGAAACATCAATGTACGACCAGATACGCTCGCTTGTCATGATGGATAAAGCCCATGACCCCAATCAGGAGTGGCTGTATTTCTGTCATAGAGATACAATATTCGGTCGTTACAACGTGAATACGGATACAACAGAGGTAATAAGCTCAGGTATCGCGGGTTTGCCGGCTCCCGGCGGTTCTTGGGGACCCTACATGGTGTATGACAAGTTCAAAGACTGTTTTTATGCTTCCTATTTCAAACAGTTCAGCATTTATAAAATCACCAAAACCGGAGCCGATTGGGGCGACGGGGTACAGGCGGCGCTCTACGCCGGAAGTCCGGCGGGAGGAGAAAACCGCGTTGTTGACGGGGCTTTAGCAGATGCCCGTTTCTTTCAACCGATGGGTATGTCTATGGACGACGAAGGCAACCTCTACATTTGCGAACATAACTCCAATGATGGGGGAACTAACAACGTACCCAATCAGGGCGATGTGATTCGGAAAATATCGCCTGACGGGCAGGTGACCACCGTTGCCGGAAAGCTCGGCGTGGAAGGTCCGCCTCCAAGACAAAGAGGAGCACCGCTTCAGGCTGTTTTACTCGACCCGCAGGATATTTCGTATGACGGCGAAGGTAATTTGTACATCCTCGAATGGTGGGAAAGTCAAATTGTGGTATATAGTATTGAATAATTTTAAAAAATAGAAAAATATGAAACATATAATATTAATAGTGTTGACACTCAGTCTGTCGCTCACAGCATTTGCACAGGGCGGAATCATTGAGGTAAAAATCGGCTCTTCGGTTAAAGTGGCGGGTGTCGTAATGGATGAACAGGGAGCCATACTGCCCGGTGTGGCGGTCAATATAAAAGGAACAACCACAGGCACCACTACGGATGTCGATGGTAGATTTAAGTTGGACAACGTTTCTTCAGGCTCTGTGGTAACTTATTCCTTTTTGGGATATAAAACGATTGAAATCACTTATACCTCCAACAAGGAAAGGGAAAGAATAGGTCTGACGCCCGATGTGAGCGAACTGGAAGAGGTGGTAGTATCGGGTCGCGGTGCTCAGCGTAAGATATCGGTGGTAGGTGCTGTCACCAGCATTGAAGCCAAAGATTTGCAAGTGCCTGCCACTTCGGTGAGCAATATGCTGGGCGGTCGTGTGCCGGGCATTATAGCAGTCACGCGCAGCGGTGAGCCGGGCAATGATTTCTCCGAATTTTGGATACGGGGTATCGCTACTTTTGGTGCCAGTCAATCGGCGCTGATACTCATTGACGGTGTCGAAGGCAATCTGAATGACCTGGACCCTGCCGATATTGAGAGCTTCTCCATCTTAAAGGATGCTTCGTCCACCGCGGTGTATGGCACGCGCGGAGCCAATGGCGTGGTGGTGGTAACCACCAAACGGGGAAAATCCGGTAAGATGCGTATCAATTTCAAAACGAATGCCACTTATTCTTATTCGCCGCGTTTGCCGGAATATGTAGATGCCTATCAGTATGCCGGTTTGGCAAATGAAGCAAGGATGGTAAGAGGCAATCCTGCCGTATATACTCCCACCGAAATGGATTTGTTCCGGACGGGAATGGACCCGGACTTGTATCCCGATGTCAACTGGCGCGATGTGATTCTCAAAGACCATGCGTGGAATACACAGCACCACCTGAGTATAGCAGGCGGCGGTGAAAACGCCCGTTACTATGTGAGTCTTGGTATGCTTAGCAACGAGGCACTGTTTAAGCAGGACGCCTCCTCGCCATACAAAGCCAATGTGGACTATCACAAATACAATTTTCGGGCTAATGTGGACGCCAATATAACGAAATCGACCGTGCTTTCGATGAATCTGGAGACCGTGTTCGTAGGACAAAATGCGCCCGGATTTGGAGATGATAACAATGCCTTGTGGGCAGCGCAGGCAAATCTGCCTCCAACAACGGTTCCTGTTCGCTATTCCAACGGTCAACTGCCTTCTTATGGCGTGAGTGGCGACCAGATGTCGCCATACATCCAGTTGAACTACACGGGCTACAAAGACATTGAGCGATACAGTGCCAAATCAAATCTTGCCTTGAAGCAAGACTTGGGTATGTTTGTGGAAGGATTGTCCATACAGGGGCTGTTCTCTCTGTCCACCAACGGCAACCACATTATCATAAACAACATGACCCCCGAACTGTATATTGCCAATCCTCAGTCGGGTCGCAACTCGGACGGCTCTCTGAATACAAGAAAAATTGTAAATGCCACTGCGCTGACGTCAATACAAACCTCCCGTTCAGACAGGCAGTATTACTTCGAAGCGCAGGCTAATTACAGTCGTGTCTTCAATGACGACCACCGCGTGACCGGTCTGTTCCATTTTTACAGGCAGGAAGGGAAAGACAGCGGATGGGGCGACACCATGTTCGATGTCATACCGAAACGCTATCAGGCGTATTCGGGGCGGGCTACCTATTCGTATCAGGATACCTATCTGATAGAAGGAAATCTGGGATACACCGGCTCGGAGAACTTTAAGAAAGAAAGTCGTTGGGGTCTGTTCCCTTCCATCGCGCTCGGATGGATTCCCAGTCAGTACGGTTTTTTCACCAACACATTGCCCTTCTTCAATTACCTGAAATTCCGCGGGTCGTACGGACAGGTGGGTAATGACCGGCTGGCGGTTCGCTTTCCATACCTTACCACTATTGAAACGGGTACACAAGGTATATGGGGCGGACCGACGTTGAAGGAAACACGAGTCGGCTCACCCAATATGCAGTGGGAAACCACCACTAAAGTGGACTTGGGTATTGATGGGAAACTGTTTAGCAACCGGCTCGATTTCGTGGTGGACTTTTATCAAAACAAAACCACCGGCATTTTCCAGCAACGAGAAAGCGTTCCGCTTGAATCGGGTTTGAATTTGACACTTCCGTATGCCAATATAGGCGAAATGTCGTCCTGGGGGCTTGACGGGAACATCTCTTTCACCCAGCCTATTGCACAGGATATGAGTGTGACCGTGCGCGGTAACTATACGCTGACGCGAAACCAAGTGGATTACTGGGAACAGTCAGGCGTAAACTACCCCTATCAGGCATACTCCGGCAAACCGTACGGGATATTGAGAGGGCTGATTGCCGAAGGGTTGTTCAAAGATGAACAGGATGTTCTCAGCAGCCCCAAACAAACCTACATGAGCAATGTGCAGCCGGGCGACATCAAGTACAAAGATGTCAATGGCGACGGACAGGTTGACGATGAGGATATTGTGCCTCTGTCGTTCTCCAACATCCCTCAGATGCAGTATGGAGTGGCGTTGGAGTTCAGGTACAAAGGGTTCACTGTAAGCGGGCTGCTTGAAGGCGTGAAAGATGTAGAATATTTTATGGGCGGCAACGGTTATTATCCCTTTGCAGCAGCCGAAACAGGCAATGTGCTGGCGATAGTGGCAGACCAGGGCAATCGCTGGACGCCGGCTTCCTATTCGGGCGACCCTTCGACTGAAAATCCCAATGCCCGTTTTCCCCGCCTCACTTTCGGAGAGAACCTCAACAACAATCGTGCATCAACGTTCTGGCTGGCTGACGGCTCTTACGTGCGGCTGAAAAATATAGAACTGGCTTACTCCATTCCCCAAAATTGGCTGTCAAAAGCTAAAATTTTTGAAACGGCCACTTTCAGTTTGTTGGGCGAAAACCTCTATGTGTGGGATAGCGTGAAATTGTGGGACCCGGCACAGGCTTCAGACAATGGAGCAGTGTATCCCCTGCAGCGCAAATTTACCATTCAGTTAGTGGCAACATTTTAAATAACATAATAAAAATAAAGATTTATGAAAACAGTTATAAGAGAAATATTATTAAAGATGCGAGTGCTCAGCATTTGCCTATCAGGCATACTCCTGTACTCATGTAATGATTTTCTGGATGTGGACGACTACTTCAAAAATACGCAGCAGTTGGATTCCATATTCACCAGAAGAGATAAGGTGCTACAGTACCTGCAAGAAGCGGCCAGTTATTTGCCGAACGAAGGGAATTTGTGGACGAACCCTCCGGGCACTTTTGATATTGTCGTTTTGCCTTTCCAGGGCGCATCGGATGAGAACTTCCTCTCGTTCACCGACGCCCGTCATGCCTCCAACTTGTTTCTGCTCGACGAACTCACGCCGACCACGATAATCGATCAGTATGGGGATCCGCGGGGGCATCCGTTCGAAAATTATTCCAAGTGTTATATCGGGATACGAAAAGCAAGTACTATTCTGCAACGCCTCCACGAGGTGACGGATATGAGCGACATCGACAGGCGGGATTTCATGGGAAGATGCTATTTCCTGAGGGGATATTATTACTATCTGCTCTTGTCGCAGTACGGTCCGGTACCTGTCTTGCCCGAGGAAGCATTTGCCGTGGACGCCACATCGGACGTATTGGCCGTTGAACGCTCCACTTACGATGAATGTGTGGCGCAAATTTGTAAAGATATGGAACGAGCGGTCGAAAACCTTCCGTCACGCGCAAACAGGGCGCAGACCGACATAAGTTTTCCGGTCAAAGAGGCAGCCATGGCAGTTATTTCCCGCGTTCGATTGTATGCAGCCAGTCCCTGGTTCAACGGCGGCAGTGGCGGATTATACAGCGACTGGACGCGCAAAAGCGATGGCGCACATCTCATCAGTCAAACCAAAGACAATGACAAGTGGGGAAAAGCCGCCGTAGCCGCCAAGCGCATTATAGATACGGAAATATACAGCCTTCACACTGCCAAAAAAAAGGCGGATACCTACGTTTTGCCCCCAGAGGTAACAGCGGCATACGCCGCCCGTCCCTCTCCGATCGACCCTTCTGAAATAGACCCCTACCGCTCTTTTGCCGAAGTATTCAATGGAGATGTGTTTCTTCGACTGAATGACGAAATCATCTATTCCAGCGGTCCGACGCAGGGAGGAGGAGACAGCCCTGCCAGCATTGCCATGTCTTCGATGATGGGTGGCATGAACGGATTGAACCTGACACATGATGTGGCATCCGCTTTTTACATGGCAGACGGCACACCCTTTGTCATGCAACCGGATGCGACAGACGCCATCGGAGCTGATAAAACTTTTTCGGGCTATACGTTAAAAACCGATGCCGCTAAAATGTATGACAACCGCGAAATGCGTTTTTATGTGACCATGGGATTTCAATATTGTTATTGGCCCGGCACCTCAGCCAGCAACGCTTCGTATAGGAATATCGTTATGAACTATGGTATCAGCGGAAATGCGGGAGCCAATCCGGCAGCCCCTGTGGACTATAACCATACGGGTTACACCTGTAAAAAATACGTTCACCCCGAAGATATGGGTACTGGTGGTGGGAGCATAAAAATCAAATACTTCCCTGTTTTTCGCTATGCGGAAATTCTGCTGAACTATGCGGAGGCACTGAACGAATTGGACGGCAGCTATAGCGAGGACGGCATCACCGTGACAAGAAATGACGAGATATTGGACGCTTTCAATCAGATACGCTATCGCGCAGGATTGCCCGGTTTAATCACCCTCCCGCCTCAGGGAGAGATGCGCGCCCTTATCAAAGCAGAACGGCGTGTTGAATTTGCCTGCGAAGGACGCCGCTACCACGACCTCCGTCGTTGGGGCGATGCCTACGAGGCTTATAACAAACCC
>BNTU01000124.1 GCA_025996835.1 Bacteroidia bacterium | reverse complement strand
TGCTTATCGGGGCGAATCCCCCTAAAAGGCTTAATTGTTGCCATATAATAATTTTTTTTATGTTAAAAAACAGCGCAAAGGTACAGAAAAATTGGCAATCATTAAAATCTGTAAGTCAGCCCCCCCATCACATTAAACGGATTGGCAGGATAGCCGTACCACAATTCATATTTCTGAAACAGCAGATTGTTGATTGCCGCGAATGCCGAAAAATGCTTTGCGAACGAAAAAGTGCCCCGCAACGACACATCATGAATGTCATCTAATTCAGGGCGACCCAATTCAAAGCGATAAAGCAAATCAAAACGCAGCGGCTCAACGGGTTTGATGCCAATGTTCAAGTGCCCGTCAAATTTAGGCTTGTTAAACGACTGTAAATCAGTCACATCCCAATTATTGTAATCGGCAGACAATTCAATATCAGCCACATCCGAATGCTTGTAACGCATTCTGCCACCCACATTCAACACTTTGGCATCGGCGGAAACGGGTATGTTTGCGTAATCATTTACCAAAAACCATTCGTCATCGGTAATTCGATAGCCCGCATGCAAATCCACGTTCAGGCTGCGTGTAATGGCGAAATTGGTGCCTAATTTGGCATTCAGAGAGGTGCGCGAATCCGTTATTCGCAACACAGACGGGGCAATGTAGCGATTTTGCTGATACAGTTCGTAGTTGCTATTATCCCTGAAACCGCCTGTCGCAGAGGCATATAGTTGCAGATGGTCGGTCGCATTCACATAAAATCGCACGTCGGGGGCAAGCAGAAATTTGCTGCGGTCGCCAAATTGTTTGCCGACACTCAACCCCAAATGCGTTTCCCAATTGGCACCCTCAAACAACATATAAGGCGACACAGAAAGCGTTGTGTAATTGCTCTTTGAGTCCATGTCTGTATCGGCATTGTTTGTATCGGCATTGCCATAATTTTTGGCATAACCTTTTATCCCAATGCGTTTATCAATACTCAGCGGCGCACTCATATCGGCATCCAGCAGCAACCGATTTTCACTTTTAGCAGCGGGCGCACCATAATTTTGACCAAAACGGGTATAACCAACATCAAATTTGAACGCAGGAACATCCAAATCAGTCGAAGCCGCCCCCAAATGAGCCGCAAAAAGATTATCTTTCCAATCGGCAACCGGTAACTGGTAACTGGTAACTGGTAACTGCCCATAATCATTGTACTGCGAGTAGGTGTATTGCGCATCCGTAAGAATTTTCCAAGTATTGAAATTATGCAAATAGTTCACTCCCAACACATTATCATTGATTTTCTTTTTGCCCTCCTTATTATCCTGCAAAAAACTCACCTTGTAATTGCCCGAATGGTGCGAGGCGAAGATATTGAGTTGGTTGGCGAACGAGTGAAGCGGTTGCACGGCGGCATCAGCAAAAAAATCGGGCAACGCACTACCACCCAGCGTGATATAGCCAATTTGGTCGCTCGAACCAAACGCCGATACAAGCGATTGAAGCGGGTACAGCGACGACGGCACCTCCACAGCCGAGAGATATTTGGCAAACCGAACATCCGTTTGAGGTGCTGTGGGCGCAATTACATCGGGCACACTGTTGATTTTGTTAGCATCTTTAATGCTCGGCACATAATCTTTTTCCAGCGTCATCTCCCTGCTCACATTTTGGGCTTGTGCAACGGCGCACGTCACCACTAATGCGGCTATGATTTTCAGGGGATTGCGGGTCAAACCCGCAATGACAGCCCTTTTAATGACATTTATTGTTTCCATCTGTGTATGTTTTTGTTGCAAAAACGCTACAAAGGTACAAATTAGTTATGAGTTATGAGTTATGAGTTATGAGTTATGAGTTATGAGTTTTTTGCAATTTTGCGTTTGCGGTTTAGCCCGCACGGAGAGATGACAACTCCGTGCGCTTTTGCATTTAATAGCGATAATGCTCCGGTTTATAAGGTCCGTCGGGACTTACGCCGATATATGCTGCTTGTTCGGGGGTCAATTTTGTCAATTTGACACCGATATTGCCCAGATGCAGGCGTGCTACTTCTTCGTCCAACTGCTTTGACAGCCTTGTCACGCCGATTTCGTAGTTGTGTTGCCAGAGGTCGATTTGCGCCAAAGTTTGGTTGGTGAACGAGTTGCTCATCACGAATGAGGGGTGACCGGTGGCGCAACCCAGATTGACTAAGCGACCTTCTGCCAGCAAGAAAATCGAATTACCTGTCGGGAAGGTGTATTTGTCTACTTGCGGCTTGATGTTGAGGTGCTTGATGCCGGGGAAGTTGACGAGTTTTTCTACCTGAATTTCGTTGTCGAAATGCCCGATGTTGCAGACTATTGACTGGTCGCGCATCACTTTCAAGTGGTCGATGGTGATGACGTCGCGGTTGCCGGTGGTGGTCACGAAGATGTTGCCTTCCTTCACGGCTTCTTCCATCGTGATGACTTCAAAGCCCTCCATAGCGGCTTGTAAGGCGCAAATGGGGTCTATTTCGGTGACGAGCACACGCGCGCCGTAGGCGCGCATCGAACGGGCGCAGCCCTTTCCCACATCGCCGTAGCCGAGCACAACCACCACTTTGCCGGCAATCATCACGTCTGTAGCACGTTTGATGCCGTCGGCAAGAGATTCGCGGCAGCCGTAGAGGTTGTCGAATTTGGATTTTGTGACTGAGTCGTTCACATTGATGGCTGGAATCAGCAGTTCGCCCCTTTCGAGCATTTGATATAAGCGGTGTACGCCTGTGGTGGTTTCTTCGGACACGCCTTTTAGTTTGCTCACGGTGCGATGCCAGCGCGTTGGGTCTTCTTTCAATATTCTATTTAAAGTGTCTAAAATCACCTGTTCTTCGTGGTTGCCTCCTTTGCGGGCGATGGTTTTGGCGTCGTTTTCGGCTTGGAAACCCCAATGAATCAGCAAGGTAGCATCGCCACCGTCGTCCACAATCAGGTTGGGACCTTCACCGTTGGGGAAGCGCAGGGCTTGGTCGGTGCACCACCAATATTCTTCGAGCGATTCGCCTTTCCACGCAAAAACGGGAACGCCCGCGGCGGCAATGGCGGCGGCGGCATGGTCTTGTGTCGAAAAAATGTTGCAACTCACCCAGCGCACATCGGCACCAAGTTCCACAAGCGTCTCAATCAGCACGGCAGTCTGAATCGTCATGTGGAGCGAACCCATGATGCGTGCCCCTTTAAGCGGCTTTTCTTTGCCATACTTCGCGCGAAGTGCCATCAAGCCGGGCATCTCATGTTCCGCGATTTCAATCTCTTTGCGTCCAAAAGTCGCCAAACTGATGTCAGCCACTTTGTAATCTAATTTTTCTTGCATTGTTGTGTCTTTTTTTTGAATTTCGGCGGCAAAGGTACGAAATAGTTATGAGTTATGAGTTATGAGTTATTTTTTTGGCAAAAAACCAAAAATTGCTGGGATTTAACAAAGTTTAACAGTAATTTTTTCAAAAACACTTGTATATATCAAAATATACCTCTACCTTTGTACTCGATTTAAAAATGTAATAATTACAATTTTGAAATGAGAACAACATCGAATGTGGTGAACAGGTTGGAAGAAGTCGGGGTCAAGCCCTCTTTGCAGCGAATGGCAATTATGGAATATTTGGTTGACCATCCCGTGCATCCGACAGTGGATATGATTTTTCATGCACTGTTTCCGGCGATGCCAACTTTGTCAAAAACAACGGTTTACAATACATTGAAACTGCTCGCGGAAGAAGGTGTGGTTCATTCGATTGACATTGATGAAAAAAATGTGCGCTACGATGGAAATATTTCTCCGCATGCGCATTTCAAATGCAAAGGGTGCGGCGCAATTATTGATTTGCATATAGAAATGCCTGATAACAAGCAGATTGCAAATTTTTCGGATTTGAAAATTGATGAATGTCAACTGTATTACAAAGGATATTGTAAAAATTGTAGAACAATGTAAATTATAAAAGTTATGAAGAAGAAATGGATTTGCACCGTGTGCGGTTACGTGCACGAAGGGGATGAGGCTCCCGATTTTTGTCCTCAATGTAATGAGCCGAAAGGCAAGTTTAAAGAATTAGTGGAAACAACGGGTGCGTTGCAGTTTGCAGACGAGCATGTCATTGGCGTTGCCAAAGGGGTTGATTCCGAAGTGTTGGACGGTTTAAAAGCGCATTTCGCCGGCGAATGTAGCGAAGTCGGTATGTATTTGGCGATGAGTCGCCAAGCCGACCGCGAAGGCTATCCCGAAGTGGCAGAGGCTTTTAAGCGTTATGCGTGGGAAGAAGCCGAACACGCTTCCAGGTTTGCCGAGTTGCTGGGCGAAGTCGTGTGGGACACCAAAACGAACCTCAAAAAGCGCATGGAAGCCGAAGCAGGTGCTTGCGAAGACAAAAAACGCATCGCCACGTTGGCAAAACAAAAGAACCTGGATGCTATCCACGACACCGTGCATGAAATGTGCAAGGACGAGGCGCGCCACGGAAAAGGCTTTGAAGGCTTGTACAACAGGTATTTCAAGTAAAAACCTTATCCGTCATTGCAGGCTTGACCCGCAATCCCCTGAAAAGGAACGTTCGCTGACTGCGGACGTTCCTTTTGGCATTTTTCCATTTTTGGAAGTTTGATTTTCAGCACTCCGTAGTGTTGAGTGGCTTCAATCGTGTTTTTTTTGAATAATGCAAGTGATGCGGTGGGCAAGTTCCGCAAGTTCAATTAGTAATTGTGAAAATTTTTGGTGGTTTCAAAATAATATCGTACCTTTGCGGTGTCATTGAGCGATTAGTAAATTGGTCTGATAGCCGGCTCGAATCCGGAATCGCTTACGGGGGAAGAGAGGAGCATGTTGCTCCCCCTTTCTCCACCAGCCCGGCGGGGGGATGAATACGCAAACAAAGGGCTATGCAGATAGCCCTTTTTCTTCTCTTTCCGGTAAAAATTCCACTTGCTTGCTATTATTTGCACGCATTTGTCCAACAACTTGTATCGTAAGAGTCATACTTTTCACGGGCTTGGAGTAATTCATTCGTGGTGTGCATCATATTTGGGACTATGTTTTTATATTTGCTAAATTTCCGCAAAGGTATGAATTTATTTTTAAAAATTGCCAATTCAAAAAAAACTAATTTGCCGTGCATGACAAATTTCCCTTTTTATTAAAATGCTACACTTTAATC
This sequence comes from Bacteroidia bacterium, assembly GCA_025996835.1. Lineage (GTDB taxonomy): Bacteria > Bacteroidota > Bacteroidia > Bacteroidales > Azobacteroidaceae > Azobacteroides. Next base: position 3,484 of record BNTU01000124.1, on the reverse strand, counting down.
TTATTATCATTGTTTTTAGCATATTATAGGTGGTTTTCTACTTTATTTGTTGGTTTTTATTGAAAATTTGCATTTTTTGCTTGCCATTTAAGATATTTTGCTTACCTTTGTCGCCGAAAATTTAAAAAGATAGATTGATGAAGACATAAAAATGACATAATGTGCGAATTAGCACACTGTAAGACATGTTGAAAATTAGCGTTTGACGCTATTCCAGCTCTGAAAATTCGACACTTTCATTGTATAGCCGGAATAAGTTGAATCGCAGCAATGCGGATTTACTTATTTGGTTATACGGTAGTCGAAGCCTCAGAGCGGATAAATAAGTCCGCTCTTTTTGCGTGTTAGAAAATTGAAATTTTATAAACAATTAATATAATAAAAAAATGAAAAAGAAATTTTTGTTTGGAATGATGTCGGTAATGACATTAGGAATGGTGTGTGCGGGATGCGAACCCGTTTCCACCGACCCCAGTGATAACGGTGCAGGCGGTGGCGGTGGCGGTACCGGAGGAGCAGGTGGCAACAGCATGGCAACTGCAACCACGCTGTCCGATAACACATGGACAAGCGGCGCATCAATCAGCTCGGCGGATGATGTTGACTGGTACAAATTTGAAGCGGTCGGTGGACAAGCTTACTTCCTGACATGGGATGGCAAGGAGGGCCGTATGTACAACGGTGGAAGTGGAAACTACACAGGTTATATCAAAGTGAGTGTCTATCAGTCAGACGGAAGTACTGCGCTTAATGCTATTCTCAATGAAACCTTAGGGTATTCATCACCACAAATCATCAGCGGCTATACCGGAACGGTGTACATCAAAGTGGAAGGCGGTTCTTCTGGCAGTTACACTGGAACCTACGCAATCAAGTATGAGGCGGATACAAATGGCACTATGGCAACTGCCACTGCACTGACCGAAAGCGTGTTTACAAACGGTACGGAAATCAAACCGGCAGGCGATATTGACTGGTATACTTTTGAAGCAACCAACAATCAAACGTATTTCCTGACCTGGGACGAGTATGGTGGAAGCGGAAACTATACAGGCGTTATTGATGTGAGCGTTTATCAGTCAGACGGAATTACTGCGATTAATGGTATCCTTAATGCAGGCAGTGGGTATAGCGCACCGCAAATCATCAGCGGCTATACCGGAACTGTGTATATCAAAGTGAAAGGTTCCGCCGGTACCTATATCATCAAATATGAGGCGGACACAGACGGCACCAAGGAAACTGCAACTGCGCTGGTCAATGGAGTGTGGACAAGCGGCACGGCAATCAGTCCGGCGGGTGATGTTGACTGGTACAAATTCACCGCAACCAGTGGACAAACGTACAGTCTGACATGGGACGGCAAGGAGGGCCGTATATACAACGGTGGAAGTGGAAACTACACAGGTTATATCAAAGTAAGTGCCTATCAGTCAGACGGAAGCACTGCGCTTAATGGCATCCTCAATGAAGCCTTAGGGTATTCATCACCGAAAACCATCAGCGGCTATGCCGGAACGGTGTATATAAAAGTGCAGGGTTATTATTCTGACAGTTACACCGGTACCTATGCAATCAAGTACACTCAGAATTAAGGCGAGTAGTGACTATAAACAGGCTGTCCCATCGGGATAACGGGGAATGGCGCAATGGTCTGAACGTGGCGCAAAATAAACAAATAGCGTTCCAAAAAGGAAGAATTTGAAAAGGCATTTCCCCTCCTTTTCAAAGAATTATCAACGGGGGCAAATTTAATTGTATAAAGATTATGAAAAAGAAAGTTAGTTTGATAGCGATGGTCGGCGTAGTGCTGACATTGGGTATGGTGCAGGTTGGTTGTGAAACACCACCGCCGCCACAATACACCGCATCGTTTACCCCCGGTCGTGGGGAAGGTTCACTTGTAAGCCAAACGGTTGAAATGGGAACATCTATCACCCTGCCTAACCAGGGAAGTATGACGGCACCAACCGGAGAAACATTTGATGGGTGGAAGGACGGCGGTGGTACGTCCTATTCAGCCGGGGACAGCTATCCCGTAACGGCGAATGTGCTATTTACCGCGCAGTGGAAAACAATCACTACGCCTGGTGATGGCGTGTCGGCGGTAACCGGGGTAAGCCTAAACAAGACGGCGTTAAGCCTTACCGTTGGGGCAAGCGAAACCCTGACGGCAACCATAGCACCGTCAGACGCTACCAATAAAGCTGTAAGCTGGTCCAGCAGTAACAGTGCTATCGCCACGGTATCAGACGGGATAGTGACGGGCGTAGCCGAAGGAAGCGCGACCATTACCGTGAGCACCGTTGACGGAGGAAAGACCGCGAGCGCGGCAATTACGGTGAATCCTATTGCTCCACCCCCTGCTAACACGACATTAAAGGCGGTTGCTGTCGCGGCATCAACTTCCGGACCGAAAGTATTAGATTCCTATAAATTAGGAACTACTAATTATTACTTGATAGATGTCGGCACGATTCGCAATACTTATATTTCGACAATTTTAGAGGGGTATTTTGACGGGTTTAATCCGGTATTAGTATCGAAAACAACTGTTACCGAAAAAACCATAAGCAATGCAATCACCGAGACCACTTCAAATAGTATAACAGAATCTGATACTCAAAACCATACTGCGGGAATTGATGTCGCATGGAAAAAGAAGTTCCCAGTGGCGGGGCAATTTTCTGTTAAGTTAAAATATGAGTGGACAGGATCTTGGACTAATTCGGAAACAAACACGAATACAATAGAAACGTCAAGTTCAGAGATAATAAGTGCTGCGGAGTCCTTTACAACTTCGATTAAATTTGGCGAAAACGGCGGACCCATAGGAAATTACCGTTACGCCTTGTACGGTGTTTCCAAGGTATATTTCATGATTGCGACAAGCTCAAACAACTCAGAATTGTTAAGCTGGGAAACTGTAGTTTCTGCGAGCGGCACCAATCCGCACATGGATTATTCACCGGATGGTATATTTGATAATTCACCGGAGAAAGGAAACACAATTAATCTTTCCGAGGATTTCTTTAAGCACTTACCTTTACCATCCTCTGGACCTACCAACGCAATCGCACTTCCGCTGGATGTTTGGGGTAATAAAGATATTAGGGGTGTAGAACAAAACTATCAAGTAAGCTCTAATGGAATTTTATACTATTCCTACAAAGTACTCTCTGACGGTAACCTAACGTATACCTTAACAGGAGGAGGGGCAGGGGGAGCCGGAGCGGCTGCAGCCAGAGATGCATGGGGCTTTTTAAAAATCCAGCCACCTACCCGTGCAAATGCCGGATGGTCCGCTGATGGTGGTCCTACGGTATTAAAATTGAATGGAGCCGAAATAGCAAGAGCCAATGGAGGAGCAAAAGTAGATGGTCCTGATTCCGGAGATGTGGATGATAAAGAATGGTATAGCAATGGAGTTAAAGGGGGAGACGGACAAACTAAAACAGGTTCGCAGACCGTTTTCGCAGGTGAC
>BNTU01000123.1 GCA_025996835.1 Bacteroidia bacterium | reverse complement strand
AATGAAGATATTGTGCTGCTGTTTGAAAATCTCAGAGTGCTGAAACAAAGTGCTGAGGAGCTGACGCAGATTATAGTGCGGATGGTTAAGGTGTAGGCACACTGCGCACTATGCTAATTTTCATGAACAATAACGGACAATTTCATTTTTTTCAAAAAAAAAACTTCAAAAAAGTTTGGTGTATATCAAATAAAATGTTACCTTTGCAGCATAGATTTTGCAAATTATTTTACAATTTATTTCAAATATATCATGAAATAATTGAAATTATGTGCAAAATGATATAAATTAATTATTGAATAGTAAAAACGTACTAAAAATAATATATGTATGAGTGAAAGTTCTAATATTCAGTTGACAGGTTTTAAGAAACTGTTGATAGAAAAGCATGTTACCCAACGGGATTTGGCTGCCTACCTTGGCGTTCATGAAAATGGAATCAATCGTATATTGAGCAGTTCAACTATCAATAATAGCCGTTTGGCAGTTATTGCGGAGTGCTTGGACGTTAAGTTTGCTGATTTGTTGCAGTTAGTGTTTGATGCACAGATGCGGGAACAGGGATTGACACGAGAACCGACCGCGTCGCAAATAGCTGTTCCAAAACCTGTAACTGTGGTTGATAAAGTGAGCGATTCTGCTGCAAATGAAGATATTGTGCTGCTGTTTGAAAATCTCAGAGTGCTGAAACAAACTGCTGAGGAGCTGACGCAGATTATAGTGCGGATGGTTAAGGTGTAGGCACACTGCGCACTATGCTAATTTTCATGAATAATAATGGACAATTTCATTTTTTTTACAATTGGGATACAAAATTTCGCCAATTTTCCAATTTCCCAAATTGAGTAACCCTCTCATAACTCTCTGAAAATCCCATAAATAGCGAATGCCGATAGACTTATATCTATCGGCATTTTTGCTACATTGAGGTTCCTGGCGGATTCGAACCGCCGTCGACGGTTTTGCAGACCGGTACCTAGCCACTCGGTCAAGGAACCTTGTTTCGTGCTGCAAAGGTAATACTCTTTTTTGACATTTCCAAATAATGCGCATTTTTTTTTCTGTAATTCCTCAACGCGCTACTGCAACTTTGACGATTGCCGCCATTTTGTCCTGATTTTGTTCTAAACTTTGCAATAATTTTAGTTGTGCTTTGGTGCGTTGGAGATTGTGTTCGGGCGAATGAATTTTATAATAGGTGTCGCCGTTCAGATAGTCGGTGAAAAAGCGGACGGTCTGCATATACGTTAGCAGACGTGCGCCAAACGGCAGATTTTCGATTTCGATGGGCAGCAAAAAACTTTTCGCTGTTTCGAGGTAGCCTTTGGTGTAGGCTTCAAAAATTGCCAAGTTCACGTTCACTTTGTTCAAATCGGCATCGTCTTCGTCGCCCGTGTTGGCACCTGTGCGGATGAAATCGCCGAAGTCGGACAGCACAAAACCCGGCATCACGGTGTCTAAATCCACTACGCAGAGGATTTTGCCGTCTTCGCTGAACAGCACATTGTTCACTTTCGTGTCGCAATGGTTGATGCGTTTCGGCAGTTTGCCTTCGCGATTGAGGCGGTTGGCTTTGCACATTTCTTCGGCGCGGTCTTCGATTTCTTTGATGATGCCCTGATTGGCAGCCACGCGACCTGCTTTGTCGTTTTTCAAGGCTTCGCGAAACTCTTCCAACCGAAATTCCATGTTGTGGAAATTGGGGATTGTTTCCTCGATTTTTTCGGGAATATCCGCCAGATAGCCCTGAAACTCGCCAAAAGCTTTGCCCGCCTCGTATGCCAATTCGGGCGTGATGGAGTCGTAGCCCTTACCGCCGGAAATGAACAGATAGATGCGCCAATAGTTTTCGCCATCGAAATGGAACAATTTGCCGCTTTTAGTCGGGATAATCGTCAGCGTTTTGCGCTCGATGTCCGTTTCGCCCTTGGCTCGCAATTTTTTACGAATGTGGTTCGTCACATGTTGAATGTTGTTTTGCAATAGTTCCACGTCTTTGAAAATGGCGTGGTTGATGCGTTGCAACAAGTAGTCAGGCGCATCAGCCTCTTTCGTTTTCACGCGAAACGAGTCGTTGATGTGACCGGCACCCAGCGGTGCAATACCTTCAGGCGTACCTTTCAGGTCAAATTTGCTTACTAAATCAAAATACTTATCCATGATAAATTAAAAATTACGATTTTTTGTCATTGCCTCCAAATCATATTCGGGACTCCAGCCCCATTCTTCGTGGGCGCAGGTGTCGTCGAGGCGGTCAATTGGCTGCAAAAGTACACATTTTTTTCAATATACAAGTTTTGTAAAATTTTTTTTTCAAAAACGCTTGCAGAATGAAAAAATTGTTGTACCTTTGCGCCCGCAATTGAGAGCAATCTTAGTTGCGCGGTACAAAAAAAGTTGGTTCGGTAGTTCAGTTGGTTAGAATGCCGCCCTGTCACGGCGGAGGTCGCGAGTTCGAGTCTCGTCCGGACCGCAAGAGAAAACGCTAATAGTCTGCAAATGAGATTATTAGCGTTTTTCTTTTAATTCCTTAATTCGAATATTCTTGAATTTAAGTTCGTTTCCATGACCGAGGAATCCGATATGTCCACTCTTGTTGAATAGTCCCGGATGTTCTTTGTGGTCGAGCGTGCCGTTTTTGGCTGCCTCACGGATATTGCCGTCGAGAATCACTTTACCGTTTAGCGTGACGCGGATATGGTCGCCGTTGGCATAGATTTCCTCTTCATTCCATTCGCCTGCGGGTTTCATGGCACCATGTTCTGCGGCAATCACGCCATAAACAGAGCCATGGTGCTGATAAGGTGCAATATCTTGATACACAGGGTGTTCGCAGTCGAGAATTTGAATTTCCATCGCATTGTAAGCGGCGTCGCCTTCTTCCATGGGGGCGCGAATGCCCACGCCATTGTTGGCTGCCGGTGTCAATTGAAATTCAAAACGGAAAATGAAGTTGGCGTATTCTTTCTTCGTGTAAAGATTGCCGCCGAAACTATGGCTCGGGTGTACGCTGATGGTGCCTTCTTCGAGTTGATAATCAGCAAAATTGCCTGTCCATTCGTGCATATTTGTACCATCGAACAGTATTTGAAATCCTTCTTTCTTCTCCTGTGCCGACAGTTCAAATGGTTTCGGACGTTCCAATTCTTTCACATAGATATTCCGATAATACACTTTACTGCCATGCGCCTGCAATTCAAGTTGTTCGAGTGGAAATATCGGCTGCGAACGGTCCCAATAGTTTTCAAGGATAATATTATCAACTACCAATTCGCCGTTGAGCAATACGGTTACGCGGTCGCCTGTCATCTTGATATAAAACGTGTTCCATGTGCCCAATTCATTGTCTGCCACTTTGAGTGGCTTGCTGGGATTGGTCTGATTGTTATACAATCCGCCTGAGCCGACTTCTGCGCCAACATCCGTGCGGGCAATGTTCCACATCTGCACTTGGGGCGTTCCGCGCAGATAAATTCCGGCATCTGCATCAGGAGACGATTCCAATTTCCAATCCACAACCATTTCAAAGTCGCCGTATTGTTTTTCGGTACAAATGTTATCTCCCTTGCCGCCAAACACTAACAGCCCATTTTCTACCAGCCAATCGTTACGCATCTGTTCATTGGAACTTTTTTGCTTTTTGGCTAATTCCGCAGGTTTCATTTTGGCACGAGCAATCGGATTTTCGACCAAACCTTTCCAGCCGCTGAGGTCTTTGCCATTGAAAATGGATACAAAACCCGCTTCGTCGGGCATCTCAGCCAGATATTTGCGGATGGCTTGACGCTGATAATCGGCATCCGGATTGTTCAAGAGTGGCACTATCTTATTCAGCAGGGTTTTTATATCTCGCCCGCTAAAATTGTTGCTCAACGCCAAGCTCATCACCGCAAGGGCTGCCCTCTGTTGCACTGCCGGAGCATCCAAATAGTGTGCCGCCAAGCGAAGCCCCAAGAATGAATTGGTTTTGCCGAGTTGCTCCAATGCCGCGTTTTTCTGCGCATCGGTGCGGGCGATTTCCAATGCCTGTGTCAGTTGCAACCGCTGATTTTCGCCCGTCAGGCGGTCATCAGATGCCAATTGGATGTATCTGTCAAGGGCTTTGTTGCTGTACGCCGATGTTGTTTGCGCAATTTTATACATCTCATCGCTCACCTCCAAGCCGTTCCAGTCCAGCAGGGCTTGAAAAGCCGCCTCTTTTGCCCGTCCGCTCTCACTGTAAAAACGTTTTGTGATGATGTCAAGGGCTTGGGGGGCGTTTGTTGAGGCTAATAAGGGATAATACAAATATTGTTTGTCAGCCTCAAGTTTATTCATTTCGGAAGTAAAGAATTCAATCCTCTTTTCAGGGAGCACCACATCTTTCAAAGCAGTGTATGCCGCTGCCTGTACTTCCTGTGTACCACTTGTGGTTAAGTCCATTACTACATAAACATACTCATCCGCCTGACGATGAGCTAACAATTTCAATCCGGCAATCTTGCCCGCATCATTGGTTTCCGGAATAGGGGTGACCACAGGGTCGGATACATTTCCTTTGCGTATGCAACCGTGCCTGAGGAAAGAGGCAATAGGCTTGGATATATCCCCTTTGGTAGTCAATAAAGCATAATAAGCCCAATCCAAGGTTTCATCTGTGGCATTCAACATTCCTGCCAAAAATGGAATATAGCGTCCTCCAAGTTTTGCCCATAGTTGGATAATGGATTTTCGTAACTCATTATTGGAAACCAGACGGACTAATGTTTGTTCGGCAGCATCCGAAGTCAATTCGCGCCGAGCCGCCGGATTATGACATTCATTGCCCAACCAATTTATGATGTCCAATTGCACTTCGAGAGTGGCTTTTGCGAGCGATTGCACCAAAGCAGCATACATTGCTTCCGTTGCATATTCGGATGCAAACGACAGGGCGGCATAACGATACGTCCTGTCCGCATCTTTGAGTGCCGTTTGCAACAATTTAAGCGCATCTGTCGGCTTGGCAGCCATCTGCGCTCCCAATGCGGCTATCCGCTCGTGCTGCTGAGTGCTTTTTGCCGGCAACGGTGCTTTTGGCGGTGCCTGTCCGTTGATGGATGCCAATGCTTTGGCGGCAGCATCGCTCACCACCACTGAGGCATCCTTCAAATAAGGTGTCAATTTAGCAACCACTTCGTTCTTACCTGCAATCCCTATCAGGCTGATTACAAACGCTTTGTTGTAGGGGTCGCTCACCTTGTCCAGCGACTTCACCAATGCGGTGGCGGTGGTCAATCGGGCGGCTTCCAAGCCTTCACCCGTCACGTAGTTTGCCCATCCGCTCAATGCAAACTCCACATTGGCATTGCTGCCCTTGCCGGGCGGGAGCAACATACTTACTAATTGCGACACGCCTTCTTCGCCGGTCGTGCTCAACTCTTTGATTTGAGCGTAGTATTGAGAAGTCCGCTCTGCGGGCATCTGCGCCAGCACGTCTGCTACAATGGTTTTCGTGGTGCGATTGGCAGGCGTTTGCGCCAATGCCACGAATGAACACAGCAGGAATACACTAATTATTGAATATATCTTTTTCATAAAATTCTGTGATTTTAAATGTTCCACGGTGAGCGCATCGGCTGACTCAACAGTCGATTAGCCGCTTCGTCGTTAATAAATTCCAGTTTAACAGGGTCGAAGTGCAACGTGCGATTCAGTCGCAAGGCAACGACACCCATATTCACAATCGTTGAGGAGCGGAAACCGTTCTGTTCGTTCAACGCAAAGGGCTTGCGCGTCTTCACGCTTTCGATAAAGTCGGTCACCTGGACTTCCGGCTCCGGAAAATCGGCTAATTTTTTCTCCCAATCCGGAATGTCGCAAACAAAGTTTTTATACACATTGCCCTTTGTTCCTGCGATATAGGGCGTATCCGGTTTGCCGAAGTCGCCACCCCACAGCACAATCTGACAGCCGTCGTCGTAAGTGTAAGTGATTGAACGCCAAGTGCCTATGGCATCCGGATGTTGCTGCGGCGCATCCACTTCCACCTTCACCGGACTTGTGTGGTCTTTGCCCAAAATGTATTGCACGGGGTCGATGTAGTGCTGACCCATATCGCCCAAGCCGCCGCCGTCATAATCCCAATAGCCGCGGAACGTTTCGTGCACGCGGTGCGCATTGTAGGGTTTGAGGGGAGCCGGTCCCAACCACATATCGTAATCCAATTCGGCGGGAATCGGTTGCGGTTCGAGATATTCCTTGCCTGTCCAGTAGAATTTCCAGTCGAAGCCGGTGTGTTTGCTGATGGTCACTTTCAGCGGACTGCCCAGCAGACCACTCTGAACGAGTTTTTTGAGCGGCTTCACGGGCGTTCCCAATCCGTAGAAGTTGTCCGCGAAGCGAAACCATGTGTTGAGGCGATACTTGACGCCGTATTGTTTCACGGCTTCCATCACCCGCCGCCCCTCGCCGATGGTGCGCGTCATAGGCTTTTCGCACCAGATGTCTTTGCCGGCTTTGGCTGCCTCCACAGACATGATGCCGTGCCAATGCGGTGGTGTGGCGATATGCACGATGTCCACATTCTTGTCGAGAATCAGGTCGCGAAAATCGTGATAGGCGGCAATCTTATCCGCCACGAGCTGCGTCCCCAACTCCAAATGCTTCTTATCCACATCACAAACGGCAACCAAACGGGTACCGCTATAATTAACGTGCCCGCGACCCATGCCGCCGACGCCAATAATGCCCTTGGTCAGTTGGTCGCTCGGCGCGACAAAGCCCCTGCCCAACACATGACGAGGGACGACCGTAAAAGCCAACGCACATCCCATCGTTTTAAAAAACTCTCTTCTTGCTGTATTCATAATATAAAAATTTTATCTTCAATTTGATGCAAGATACTTAAGCCTTTCTTCGGTGGTCATATCCATCATTTCAAGGCTTATCTAGTCCTTAATCTCACGTAAAGTCTGCAAAGGTACAAAAATATTTTGAAAAACAAAGTCGCCCCGCGCGGGATTCATTCTCAATGGTTGCTACTCATCGGCAGCCACATATCCTCTTTGGTGATGCCGCACGCCTTGAGCATCTCGATGGCATATTCCAGCCGCCCCACGTCTTCCTTGCCTCCGTTGTTTGTGCCGATGCTGAATTTCGCCCCGCGCTCTTTCGCCAATGCGATGAATGTCTGCGACGGGATTTTGTAGCGGTTGTTGATTTCAATCGCTATGCCGCGTGCCACACAGGCATCAATCACCTTTGTCATGCGGGCTTTTGTCCACAGGGCATCGTATTCGGGCATCAGTTCGTCGGGCAGGAAACTCGGATTGACGTAGATGTTGATTGGCTCGGTGGAGATAATCTTGCACGCCCGCTCTACCAGCATCTCCATAAAATGCTGCTTGTTGTCCACCCACGTCTCTTCGGGAATCCAGATGCGCATTCGCCGACCCTTGTCGTCCGTCCACGTGAGGGCATCCGTGAACACATAGTCGAATGCTTCAATCGCTTTCGGCGAAAACATATCCAGCCATTCGCGCCCCTCAGCCTGCATCGGCAGCAGGAAAGGGTGATGCTTCGTGGAGTCTAACCACGCATAGATGTCCTTGTCGGTCGTCACAGGGAAGTTTTTGCCGCAATTGGGGGCTATGCCGTAGGTGATGCCATATTTGCGGGTGAGCGCAGCCACGTCTTCGGCGGTCAAGCCGCCTTTGAGGTGCAGGTGCGCATCAATCAGCGGGAAGTTGTCCTGCTGCAAGCGGATGATGTCGTCGGCGGTCTCGTTCAAATGAGCCGTCACACACACCGCGCTTTCGGGCAATTCCGTCACCCGGATATGTCGGAAATAAATCGGCGCATCGGTGTGATTTTCCAACACAAAAACGCCCTTGGAAAGTAGCCTGTCGCGGTATTCGGGCACACGGTATGGTGCTTCCGGCTGATAGTAGTCCACCACCCAAACGCTGTCTACATACACGCGAATGTTGATGTCATTGACTTCAATTTTCACCTCCACCCACTTGTCGTTGCCCGCCAGGCACTTGCCGAAATTGCGGACGGCGGACAAACTCCCCGTCTTGCGCCATTCGGTCGGCTCGGCATTGTTATTGACAAGCACTTCATAGCCCGCCTTGGAATCCACCAGCCCGTCGGAATGAAACACGATGCCGCCCACAGCCCCCGGGGCGGTCTTCACCTCCAATTCGAGGCTGAAATTCTTGTAACTGTGCTCCGACACCGCCCGCGCCGCCTGATTGGCAAGCGTGATTTCGTCGTCGCTGAAAGGGTTGCTACTGCCGCCGGAGCAGGAAAATAGCCCGCAAAGACCGAGTAAATAAAATGTTTTTTTCATACTGCTTTTTATTTATAAATATGACGCAAAGGTACATGAAAATTTTGAGATTTCCAAGCGCATGAAATCGACAAAGGCTTTGTTGGCTATTACGCGAAAAGATTCTTAGAGGAAAGGTACGCAATTATTTTGAAATGCAATTCAGGGCGCACACAATCATCCATCATCATTTCCCAACGCGATGCGTTGGGCTGGGATATGTTGCCCTTTCAGAGCGCAGGGTGGGGTGTTAACTATATGAATATTTTGTAAAAATTGTTTGTTTGGTGGAATTTTTCGCACCAAGTCACTTCTGCCCCAGGGCAAACGCATCTTAATTTATGTTAAAAAATAGTTGTCTAAATGCGCAGGCGATGCTCACTGCATTTGAAATTGCTGGCGACAGATGTGGCGATGGCTACTGAACATGATTATCGAGCCCGCGA
>BNTU01000122.1 GCA_025996835.1 Bacteroidia bacterium | reverse complement strand
TTTTTGTTGGTTTTGTCATTGCGGGCTTGCCCCGCAGGTTAAGGGCGAAGCCCTTCGAGCAATAGCGTAGGGCATCGCCCTACGGACAAGATATGGCATTGAATGCAAGCCCTGAAAGGGCGATAGCAATGGCTGATGCCCTTTCAGGGCGAAACGCGAGGGAGAGGGCATTCTTCGTAGGGCGATGCCCTACGCTATTGCTCGAAGGCTTTCACCCTTAACCTGACGGCTATGCCCGTAAAGCGGTTCAAAAAAACAGGCTGTTCGGCATAGCATAATCATCTTTTGTTGAAAACAAAATTCAATCCCTGCGCTGTGTAGTTTGCAAACTCCTTGTCGGAAGAGATGAGCGCGATTTTTTCGGTCATAGCTTGCGCAATAATCGCGTGGTCGTTCATATATCAAAACATTGGTATCAATATAATATCTCATCGTAGTATTGCCCTCATGTCTAATTTTGCATCACAATAGTCCTTTGATAGCCAATACTTGGCAATTTGACAACCTCATTGCCTTAACAACCCCGCGTAGTATCGCATAATCAATTTGTCGTTAATATCAAAACAACTGCAATAGTGGTGGTCCGCACTGCGCACAGGATTATATAATCCTGTTAATCTTGAAAATCTTGTGAAAATCAAGGTTCAGACAACAAGCGGCTCTATCCTGCAACCAACCTCTTTCCCACTGAATGCGATGCCCAACAAAATCACTTTCCGGTCAAGAAACGGCTCATAATACCGCTTCTCGCGGATTTGCGCGATGGCTTGGTTGAGCAAAGTTTCCAATTCCGTGGTGGCATGGTATTTCAACTCTGCCACTATCGCTACTCCGTCTTGCTGCAACACGGCATCTATACGTCCCCGGTTGGTAAGCTTTTCGCTTTGAATATTGAAACCCAGCATGGTCATCCACAGTTGAAAAATGATGTGATAAAAGGCTTCATTTGCTAAATTTTGCGCTTCCGCTTTGGCTTGGTTTTTCGCCTTGGATGGCTTTAAAGTGTAAGGAACGTCGGCAAACATGATGCGCATATTATTTGTAAAGCCTTTCGCATCGAAAGCAAGGATTTGTTTCAACATTTGTCGTCCAAGTTCTGACATTTTTGAAAGAGGATAGTTGGTATATGCGCTTAACAAATGCTTCATCAACGACACTCTCACTTCCTGATTGGGAACTCCAAGCGTGTATTCAGGCTCTCCATTAATCATTTCTTTCTTTTTGACCGTCAGATAGCCTGCCTGAAATAATAAAGGCACATCATCAAGCGCATCCGGGTCGTAACTGTCGAAAGCCGATGAATCAGCAATAACAGGTTCTAATACGGTTTTGGCAAGACCGTGTTTTTTGAGACGATTAATCAAAAAAGTGGGCGTACCCGTCGCAAACCAGTAATCGGAAAACTCTTTGTTGTCAAAAAACGGCAGGGTAGAAAACGGATTGTAAACCGATGTTTTGCCATCCCATGTGTAACCATCGTACCATTGACGAATTTTTGCCAGCAAATCTTCCCTTGTCATATTCACATGGACTGCCGTTTCGTCAATATATTCCGAAAAGTTGCGTTCCAGTTCTTCCTGTGTATAGCCACAGATAGAAGCATATTTATTGTTTAACGTAATATCTTTGAGACTGTTCAACGCTGAAAATATTGATACTTTGGCCACTTTCGTTACACCTGTCATAAAGACAAATTTCAGGTGGTCGTCGGTGGCTTTCAATACCACGTAAAATCCCTGAAGAAACGCACGAATATCTGCTGCTTCCGGCTTGCCTATCGCATCCAATATGGGTTTGTCATATTCATCAATGAGCACAACCACTTTATTGCCTTCTTTGCGATGCAATAACTCTATCAATTCGACAAACCGACCGGATGCAAACTGACGGGTAAGTATTATGTCGTTGACAGTAGCTATTGACTGCAGATAGTCCGACATATCTTGTTCCATCTCTTCTTTACTATCGTGCTTGATACCTGCCCAATCTATCCGAATAACAGGATAGCGCTGCGTCCAATCCCATTTGTCGTAAATGTAGAGACCTTCAAACAGTGATTGATTGCCTGTGTAAAGCTCCTCCAAGGTGCTCACAAGCAGCGACTTTCCAAAGCGGCGCGGGCGTGAGAGAAACACGATGTTTGAACTTGTAAGTTGGAGTATTTCTTTCGTTTTATCCACATACAAGAAACCGCCATTGCGCAACTTTTCAAACGACTGAATACCAATTGGTAATTCTTTCATGACTTATCATTTTATAAATATCCGCAAAGGTACGCATAATAATTGAAAGCAAAACAAGATTCCAACTAATCACGGCAATTCAGGATGCAAAGATTTCATTCTATTACCGTGCAAAAGCCTCCATTCGGTATCAACTTGAATTGCAATACATCGCCTGCCGATGCCGTTACTTCGCGTATCTTAATATTGGTCATGGGCGTTTCGGGGTGGTCTTCGTAGACTTTGAATGTATAGCTTCCTTTTTTCAGAAAATCCAACTTGACTGAGATGGTTCGTTCTGTTCCGGCATTGATGGCTCCTAAATGCCATTCATTGTCGTGTCGGCGCGCCATGCAGACGTACTCGCCCGGATAGCCGTCTATAAAAATCGTCTCGTCCCAAGTGGCTTTGACTTTTTTTAGTATTTCTTTTGCCGGAGAATTTAAATATGCTTCCGGTCTATCTGCCATGCAAACCCAGCCTGATTCAAAGATAAACGGCAAAGCCAATTCGTGTGCATACGTGGTGGTACGGGGATTTTCGTTGCGGATAGTAAACGTAACAGGGGTATAATCCATTGGACCTACGGTATTTCGCGTGAATGGAAGCGTGCAATTATGGCCGGAATTAGGACCTTTGCTCCCTTGAAATGTATAATACTCAGACCCTCTGACTCCTTCGCAAGTCATCAGGTTCGGGTATTTTCGGCGCTGTCCACGAGGTGCGGTTTCTCCGTGAAAACTAACCATCAGCCCGTAATCAATCGCCTCTTTCATTGCCGCTTCTCTGAATTGCATGGCATGCTGTTTGTCATTATCCACATAATCGATTTTAATGCCTTTGATGCCCAAATCGCGATAGCTGCCATACACATGGTCGCGTCCTTCCCTGGTTTTCAGAACATCAAATCCATCCCAGCCATAGACTTTGATGCCTTTGCCGTTGGCATAATCCGTAAATTCTTTGAGCCAGGGCGTTGTTTCCCAAAGTTTGGTGGGCATGCTGTTTTCATACATACCCACCAATGCCACATCAAATTCAATCCATTGCCAATTCATCTCTGCCGCCATATCGACGTATGCTTTAAGCGTATCAATGTAAGAATTAGCTCCATAATTCCCCCACCAGGGGAAAACGGCTACTCCCGGCTCCAACCACGACATGTCTTGAATGACGGATGGCGGATTCAAGTTTTCGACCATAGTGGATTCTACAATGGTTTTTAACCGGTCGCCGATAATAAACGTCCGCCAGGGCGATTCATAACGATTGGAAACGGTGAACGATTTTTCGGGAAAAACGACTTTCAGTGAATTTTCCCGCACTTTTTGAAGATGAGTAGCCGGATGATTATAGACGTTCGCTTCTGTGAGCAAAAGCCATTGAGTGCCTGTTTGGATAAGTGCCGGATACGACAATTGTTCATCGCCGATAATTGACAGTTCCCGTTTAGGATAAAAATTCTCGTAATGAGGTGCATAATTCATCATCCATGTGGTGGCGTTTCCGGGTAAATCAAAGCAACTGTTTTCGGAAACAATCTCGATATTTCCTTCTTTCTCAATGACATACCGAAAGGCAACTCCGTCATTGTAAGCGCGACATTCGATGGTTATTTCATTTCCTGCTTTATTGCGAAAACAGTACCGCTTCTCATTGCATTGATTGTGGTAAGTCTTTACTTTTCCGGTTGGGAGTTGGTAAGTTTCGTCAATGGACTTCGTGGATGCTTTTACAAAGGTAAGGTTTTCCACAAACGACCAAGCCGCGTCCGCGCCGGTAACGCCCATGGCAGAGATTGAAATCACTTCCGTGTTCCCGTTGAAAACTTTGTAGGACAAACTGCCGGTGTTATCCGGCACAAGTTGCAGGGACAATTTTCCGTCGGGAGATTTTACGGTAAATCCGGCGTTATTACAACAAGAGAATGAACCTGCCAGCAGGATTACAGCGAAATACTTTATTAAATTCACTTTGTTCATTATCTTAATTTGCGGATTTTGCACAATCTATTCTGCCGTCAAATACTTAGTTCTTTGGCGTTTCTCTTTTACGTTTTTCAAGAAACGCTCAATGACCTCGTTAAGCAGTTCGGGCTTCATAGCGGCAGGACCGACACAGTCTTGATAGCCATCCGACAAACCTTGCGGAATGCCATACTCTTCGGCGGCAATCTTATTGCGCTCTGATTTGCTGACAGGGTACCACAGGCAACTCATCAAACAATTGCGATAATTGTTGAGCATTTCCACAGGCCAGAAAGAAGGCTCTTGTGCGGTATCTTCATAAGTGCCGTGTGTCACCAAGGCGGCATGAGAAATGCCAAGACCCCAATTTCCAAGACAATCGGATGCAAGAAAAGCAAGGTTGGGATTTATTTTTTGCCACGACTGAACAAGTCGCGTCAGTTCGGCGGCAAGATACATATATTCACGGTCGGTATAAGTACAATCATCTCCTACTTTTGTAACAATGCCAACAGGTGCGTAAAAAGTCTCGTCCCACACAAAAGCATCCACTTCCTTTCCAAATTCTTCGAGCAGTGCACGCAACGCATTGATAAACACCTGTCGCGTTTCAGGAAGCGACGGATTGAGTGTATATACTTTGCCAAGACCCCATCCCGGTTGCCAAGCGGTTAGAAAGCCTTTGCTGTTTTCGTTTACGTTCACGGCAATCCAGTCCTGCCGAAATCCGGGCAGCCCCGAATCGCGATTAAACCCGTCGGCATAGTAGAATGCAACACGAAATCCCAAGTCTTTGGCATACCGAATACGCTTGTGCATATCATCCAAAGTCATCGCATATTCCCGGCGCACACCCTGCTCCAGCTCAACAATTTTCCATTCCTTGGAGATTTTTTTTGTCTCGAAATCGTACGCAAAGCCGCCTATATAGTCGTACCATCCGTGAAGATTGACGATGGCGTGCTTACGGTATTCAGCCGGGATAACCGCGGCTAATTTCTCGATATTCGCATACCATCCTTTGCCGTTCTTGGAAAAATAGTCGTAATAGTTAAGATGAATTTCGTGTGTCCAAGCCGCTCCCGGTGCTATATCGGGAATAGTGTTGTAGAAATTCGAGAGCATACCGTCGGCGTCCTTGTTGTGCAGCAGGAACGCGAACTTGCGCTTCTCTGATTTCAAAGGCATTTTAGAAGCCGTATATTTGTACGACAATTTGATTTCTCCCTTATTGCCTGCCACCGTTCGGACGTTGAAATTCGCGCCGAAATAGGGGTCGGTAGCGACTGCTAATTGCTGCTTGCCGAGATGCACGTTCAAAGCAGGCAGCGCGAGCCGTTCGCCTTTGTCGGCAGAATATGCACCCATAAAGAAAAACGCTTCCTTCGAGGCATCCCCGCTCAAAGGGTAGGTTTTGACCTTACCTGCCAATTCGGGCAAAGTCAATTGAGTAACCACCGCTTTTTCCGTTTCAAGGGTAAACTCCAAAGTCAAATCCGACCTGAGCGGTGTGTCAAACTCAATGTCAACGTCATAAATGAGCAGACTGCTTTTGGCGCTCTCCGGCAGTTCCATACGAACTTGGCAGTTGCCGTTGAATCGCTGTGAGCCGGTCTCAATACCGATACGGTAATCGCTGACAGACAAATTCGGCGTCACCGCACGCGAAGCAGGTGTCAGACGGACAGATACGCCCGATGCTCCACTAATAACAGGTGCTTTGACGCTAATTTTCTGACCGTCCTCGCTAACCCATGTAATCAAGTCGCCTTTACCGTTAAGCCCTCCTTTTGTACAAGCCGCAAACACAGATATTTGCAGAATACAGAATAAAAATACTTTTATCTTCATCATTGTTTTTTAATTTATTTTTATACAATTCGGGGTACAAAGATATAACATTTAATCAACATAAACATCTATTTCCGCGAGGCTAACGTATGTGTCAATGTAAGCGTCACCATACTGTACTTTAAGGTAACGTCCTTGGGAATCAGTAGCCGGCGCGACATCAAGAGTTTGCTGAAGCGGGTTGCCATTGGGAAATAAGACAGCCCCAATCGGTTTCCATGTGGCAGCATCATGAGCCGGATCATCACCGACAAAAACTTGAACGTTTTTATTAGACGCCTGATCCGGACGACGTGTAAGATTCACTTTGATTACATGCCGTGATTCATTCAGGTCAAAAATAATCCAGTGCGGAAATGGTGCACCCGCGTAACCGACGGGATTCCAATACGACTGCCAATAGGTAGCAGGATCATTATCATTCGCCCCATACCTGTCGTGGCCATCTGAAGTTGATTCATCGGAAACGCCAACCACCACAAATGTGGTTTTATCCAGCAGGATGTTTGCCGGGAATGCCGTTTCATACTCTGCCCACGCGGTATAAAAAGTGTCAATAGCCGACGGTTCGGGGAGAAAAAGCGAACGATAAGTCACTTTCGAAGCTACTTTGGCATCGGGCAAGGACGCAGGGACGCCTGCCGGAGCAAACACCGTTAAAGTTTCATCGGTTCTGGAAACATACCGTATTTCGCTGCCTAACAGATAATCCAGGGTAGGCGTCCATGAGAGCTGTCCTCCGGTTTCGGTAAGGTCAATTTGCAAAACAGGCTGGTGCGCCGTAGATGCCTGAAACAGGGTGTCGTAAACAGTGCCCGTACCCGTAAAGGGAAGAGAATGGTTGTCGTAGGCATCGGTGGTCACCAGCGTAAAGGTATAAGCCTTTTCCTCCAAACCTGTGATGGGGATAAATAGCGTATCCAATCCCGTGGAAGGCGATACCGGAGTGCTCAGCGCATCTTTTCCGCCGTTCCCGTTGTCCCATGTAATATCCACCGTCTTTACATTGGGCGAATTGTAAAGTACTAATTCTGCCACTACCCTACCCTGTCCTGCCAAAAAATTCACCGACAGCGGTTTAGACAGATACACTTTTTCGCCACCCTCCAAATAATCCTTGTGGACGTCCATCATTCCTTCGCAAGCCGTCAGTGTCATACCGGCAAGCACTATACCTACAATAATTCTACTTTTTTTCATTTTTTTTAATTTTTAAATTTGTTAATTTCTACATTTCTTAATTTCTACATTTTACTCATCATATAGTCCGTAAAATGTCAATTCGGCAAACTGTCCGCCGTATACCGAGTTACCCCAGGTGTCGGCTCGGTTTGCAACACTGATGCGCACGTAGCGCACCGGTTCCATGTCCCGCGGGAAGTTGTAATTGTGTCCGGCCTGCGCCACTTTCATGTCTTCATTGGTATAGTCAATGACATTAGCGGCATCTCCGCCATAGGGAATACCCGACGGTTTGATACATTCGCAGTCCATTGCCTTAGTCCAGTCGCTCCAAACCCCTGTCTGCGAAGGTGTTTCCACAGTGGGGCGCCATACACTAAAGAGGCGTACATTTGCCTGATTATAAAACTTGCCATTCATACGGCGCTGGTGCACCACCAAACGGCTCAGTTTCGTTTTTTTGCCCAAATCCATTGTGAATAAGGCCAAATTGCCCTCGTAAGTGACAGCCATCGTATTCAAATCATCATCTATCATAAAAACGTCTCTGCCTCCCCATGCGTCCATGTAAGTGTCATTGTCCAAATGCATGAATGACATACTGTCTTTATCCAGCCGCTCTTCCCGAAGCGGGGTAATCACTCCGTCCGGCAAAACTTCTATCTGATTATTCCAGTTGTCACTCACCACCAATCTGAATTTACGCGGTTCGGGCAGGTAGCCGCGAATGGTACGTTCCGCCGAATCGACAGAGGACTGAATAATGGTTGCCGTTTGCCATTCCCCTCTGGCATCCGTGGTTTGAAAATCGAATGTCAATGGTGCTCCATCCTCATTTTTCCATGTAAATGCCGCTCCGCCGAAATCTTCGAATATACGGACGGTTTTTGCCGCTTTCGCCAACGAGGATTCAAGCGGTCGAAACGTCACCGGAACAGGCTCGGATAGGGTCTGCGCGCGGCTGATGGAATAAATCAGGGCTTCGTGCGGCAAGGTATCACTAAATCCTTCCAGCACCAGATGATTGTCGTAATAGGAGGCGGTAGCTTCCCGTTTCTGCCCGTTGGTGATGGTGTAAACCGCTTTCACCAACAGCAAATCCGCAGCATCGGGAATGCGGTAGCTGACGATGGCACCTCCGGGGATGGGAGTCGTTTCAAGTTCTGTAACCACTCCCGGCATACCCAGGCTTCCATTGAGAGGCTCCAAGGTCTTGTCCGCACAGGAAAAGAGTGCAAGTGTCGTAACACATAATACTAAACATCTATTTTTCATATTCTTTAATTTTTAATTCGTAATTCGTAATTGTTTTTAATATCCCGGATTTTGAATCAACAGAGGATTCTCGATGATATGCTGTTCTTTGATGGGCAAAAAGTAATCGCGTTGCGTAAATCTCTGTGTATAAACAGATACCGGTATGTAATAAGTTGACGCATTGTCACCGCGCACATTCCAACCCTGGATAACACGATTTTGCTCTTTTTCAGCCGTTTTCCAACGACGGCTGTCCCAATAATACTCCCCTTCGAAAGCCAGTTCGATGTTCCGTTCACGCTGAATGATTTC
>BNTU01000121.1 GCA_025996835.1 Bacteroidia bacterium | reverse complement strand
GGAAACAAACGCTTGTCTATTACATTGGGCGTACAATTTTTATCAATGAATGGATATTTATACTGCATCGCGCGTTTCTTACGGGAGATGGAAAACATTAGTTATCATTTGGCAGCGGGTCGCATAGAAAAAGAGTTGCTAACCGAAATTGTTCATTCGTTTTTAGAAAATGAAGCCGATTTTAGCGAAGAACTAAAATTGAAAATATTACTTGCAATAGACAATCAAGATATTGGGTTTAATGAAAATGAATAGAAAAAGATGTATGAATATCTATGCCAATCAATTCAAAAATAATTTGTACTTTTGTGCTGTTCAAATACGAAAGTTAGAATGAATATTAAAATATAAATATGAAAGAGTTAACAAACTCGTCGGTTACGCGACAAAATATACTCAACAATCAGTTAGCCGTTGCCGAAGAAAAGAAATTCATAAACTTCCAAGATTTTTTATACCTTTGTGCAGTTTTTAAAATGAAAGAATATGAAGAATAAAAATGTTATCACCGAGAACAGAATAATTGTGGAGAATGGGATAGTAAAGACCATTCTTACGGAAGAAACACAAAAAAATGGCATGTCAGTTGAAGAATTTCGAAGGCTGGGGCATGAGTACATAAATAAATTAGGCGAATGGTTGGAGCAAAATGGACATTATAATTGATAATTTGCTTTGGGGCGAGAAAAACGAATTGAAAAACAGGTTTTTACATGTCAAGTATGCGGAAATGTTCCCTGTAAATGCAGAT
The DNA here is from genome assembly GCA_025996835.1 of Bacteroidia bacterium. GTDB lineage: Bacteria > Bacteroidota > Bacteroidia > Bacteroidales > Azobacteroidaceae > Azobacteroides. The sequence continues at coordinate 8,063 of BNTU01000121.1, read as the reverse complement.
AAGTTGAGGGCAAATGCAGGTGTAAATGCAGGTGTAAATCATAAAAATGCAGGTGTAAAATTATCTTCTGTACAAATTGAAATTGTAGAAATCATTAAGATAAACGCTCAAATATCTCAAAAGGAAATTGCAGAAAAGTTAAATAAAGATGAAACAACTATCTATCGTAATATCCGGAAAATAAAATCACTCGGTATTCTTTCGCGCGAAGGTGCAGACAAAAATGGATACTGGAAAATTAACGAAAAGGAGGTAAACAATGAGTAAAATATCAATCCGCTTTTTCAACGAAAGCGAAGATGCAAAAACTATAATGACTATCCGCAATCACACCACTAAATTTATCTAACCCTTAATAACCCTCTCTATCGGCATCTGCTTGGGTATAAGTGTTATGCGCTTTCATTGCGTTATCATAAAATTCCCTAATTCTTTGAAATACCCAATCATCAATTATAATGTCCATTTTGAGTCAACCATTCTGCTAATTTCTTTATTCTCTCATGCCCTAGCCTTCGAAATTCTTCAACCGACATGCCATTTCTTTGTGTTTCTTCCGAAAAAATGGTCTTTACTGTCCCATCCTTCTCCACAACTATTCTATTCTCGTTGATCACATTTTTATTGTTCATATTCTTTCATTAACATAATACCTACCAACATCAAATATATTCGTGATAATAGAACCAAGATATATCCAAAACGAAGTTGCCTAAACTTGTTTCAATGTCAAATCCATGAAGAGTTTTTATATATTCCATGATGTTATAATTAAGATTATTTGTTACATTACCATCATTAAAAATTGGCGTTTATGAATTCTTTGTCAGAAGGAGATAGTTTAAATTTAAGGCGGTAATACATAGACTGATAGGTTTGAATTGATCCGTTGTCATAATAGATTGTTCCTGCATATATAATATTGTTTCCGAAGCTCGGCTTATATAAATTATTGCCAATCCTATAATAAGTCATCCCGTCTTGAATGTGTAATGTCCAATCAGCACCTTCTACGCCCTCCCTTATGATTTTAACGGCTTGCTGTGACGTTAGCGGACCGGTTACAGAATAACCTATACTATATTGTCTATTTGTGTCCAAGTATATATATCCGTCTTTTATTTGATATGCGATGCCATCCAAGTCTGTTAGAAAAGTGAGTTTTAAGTTAGTTTTATGAGATTCACTTTCGTCATCCAGCACATTCATGGGAATTAAAAAATTATCTTTCCCCCGATAATTATAATCATTGTTTTTGGGGTTAAGGTCAATTTCAAAGATAAAATATGCGTATTCTGTTTTTCTCGTAATTATAGTCACATATGTGTATGATTGTCCAACAGTTACAAAATAACCATTCCCATACCCATGTTCTATATAAAAAGGTTCGTTCTCTATTTTGATGTTTTCGCTGAAGACCCACTCTTCTCCTTTTTCTAACCCTTGCATTATTACATTATGTGGATTTTGGTCGTACACAAAATTAATTAGATTAACAATAACATTACTATTACCAATAAAGGTTGAATCAGCCGGTTTATCCGCACAAGGAACAGAGTTTTTATCGCTCATAATATAAATTTGTTCTAATTGCATGGTAAAACCTTTGGTGAGAAGATATGATATAACACCTAGCCTTTGCATTTCTTGTTTTTCCTGTTCCCTTCTTATTTGTGCTCCTAAGGAATCTCTTTTTGCTCGTTCGTTTTCCTGTCGTATTTGTTCTCTTACTGCAAAAGAGGAAGGACACCCAACGCATCTACAGAAATCGTGTGTACATTTACAGGTGTTTGGCGGGCATGATGCAGTACATTGATATCTATCGACGAGATATACTCCCTCATAGTGCTCACAGCAATTTTCTCCTTCACAAGACGTGGTAAACACGGCGAAAACCGACAAAATAAAAAACGCTACAAACAAATTTCTTAACTTAAACATAATAATTACTCTTTTATAAATATATAAACCACTATTGATTTACGATGCAAAGGTAGGTATCCCCTGCGGAGCGCATATCATCACCGAGAGCAACCTCATTGATATGTGCCATTTTTGCCATCATCTGTTTTTTTACAAACTCAACAACAAAGATATGTAAAAAATTTGACATACACAAGTTTTTTTGCAATTATTTTTGAAAAATGTGAAAATATTGTATTTCAAGGATGGCGATAAACTCAAAAAAAGCGATGTGGTGCTCGAATGAAACTCCCATTACGCCACTACAACAAATATTTTATTTGTCATAACAATCTTCTCTTGCAAAAAAAACGACACCCTCCCTTCCTTTATGCCAACATTGCTTTGAAAAATGTGTAAAAAACACTTGTTTTTGATTGGAAAAATGTGTAATTTTGCAGCATTATTGATTGGAAGAAAAATAACGGTAGAAAACTGTTGATTCTTGAAGGGGCAAGACAAACGGGCAAAACCTATCTGTTGCAACAATTCGGTAAGGAGCATTACCGCAATGTTGCTTATGTCAATATGGAAAATGCACCCGATGGATTTTGATTTTCACCCACTGAGCAAAGCGCGAAGCCGGAAAAAATAACAGTGCTTAAAGAAAAGATAGCGATATAAGGGAGTTGATTGAGAAATTGAAAGCAAAGGGTGTTTGAATATTTGTGCCAATCAATTCAGGCAAGCCGACGAAATAGTGTCATTAGTGTAAACAAATATTTGAGAAATCTGTTAAAAACACTTGCATATCTCAAAAAAAATACATACCTTTGTCGCCAAAATTTTGAAAAAAGTGCTCTTGGGGGTAACAAAAAAAATATACAATGGATAAAGAACAAAAATTAGACGATATTCTCAAGAATATGGATATGATTTGTTGAATGATAATTACAGATTAGCAGCATAAAAATTAGAAAATATGGATAATATTCTTCAACAGATAGAAAAAGTAGTTGGCGAACACAAACTGCTCGGCTATCACGATTTTACCGAGGACGAATATTCGTTGATGGTGGACTCTGTCTATAATTTGTGTGATAATTTTGACAAACATTCCTATAAACTCATATTTGCCACCCTTATTGAAATTGCTAAACGATGGAAGCAATCCAATACTGCTACAAATGACGATGAAAATAATGGGTATTGGAATTATGTGTTTAAGACTATATTTAGTTCTGATATTGACCAACAACTTTGCCAAAAATATAGGGATGCCATTAGTTGGCTTGGTAAAAATTCTAACATTCCTGTAGTTATAGGCGGGCAAAGGTACTATGCAACTCTTATGATGCACTCGCTTGTACCGAAAAAAAGCATTTATTCATTCTTTGACCTTTGCTACAATGTTTTCAGAGAAGATTTGGATTTTGGTTTTACAAGTGATGATGAGTGGCTATGTGAAACAGTTGCAGCACAAATGAAAAATGTTTTAGGTGGTGGGGGGTATCAAGAAGATAAAGATGTTTCTATCGGGTCAAGTGTTTACTCCATTAAAATTGGTCTGCGGAGTTTTGCATTGCACGCTGAATTATCAAAAAAATTTGTGCAATTCATAAAAGAAACTTTCTACCAGATTAACAAACTCTTTAACAGAGAACCAATTAACGAAAACACGAGATTAGAGAGATATATCGTAGAATGGTGGAAAAATAAAACAGACAACGAAAAGGTATCAGATAGCACAACTCGAAAGAAAAGAATTGCAACCGTTTCAAAACAAAACATTGCAGCAAAATACATTAGAAATGAAGATGAAGTTCTTCTTTGTATTCCACCTATAAGATTGGATGATGAAAATGGTACAATGCATCTTTTTGTTTATGTCAATGGAGAGCAGTTTTGTTCAGAAGAAATGCGAACCAAACGAGGCGAATTAGTTGTGAGTACAAAAGAAAAAGAATTTGATTTGAATGATTTAAAATCAATAAATGTTCGGATAGAAATCACTGAAAATGAAACTGTCATATACGATTCCAAAGAAGCGTTAAATAGAGAATATATTTTGTTTGAAGACGAAAAAGAAGTATTGAGCCAAATAAATAGACCAACAAATTATTTTGTATACTCCAAAGATATAGATGCTTTAAAAAGCGTTCCAGATGAATTAACAAGATACAGCACAAATCTTTACAATATCTATCCCAGAGCAGGAGAAACTTTGACAGGCGAAATAAAACAAGTGCTTTTTGTTGATAAAGCAAATGTTGCCAAAAGTTCAAATACTGTGTGTTTGCTTGGAAATTTCCCTGATATTGAGTGGTGGTTAGACGATATTCATTGTTTTGTCTATAAAGACAGCGTAAAATTGATTGTTCCAGACGACACTAACCTGAAAGCATTGGAACTGAAAATTGACACCAAAACTTATAAATTAGAACATCTCAATTACGAGCGGTGGGAAAACAATGCTTATATGTTTGGACTGTTAAAGTTGGGATTATTAAAACCAAATGAACCGATTGAACTTTCTTTATATTCTTACGAAAAAGAAGCGATAGTATTAACCGAAACACTGATAGTTCTGCCTAATCTTGAAATAAAATTCAACAAATCTGTATTTTACGGGGATACTGAAAGGAAAATTACAGTTAACAACAACGAACAAACGTGGAGTAATCAAGATAACGAGATAAAATGTGAGTTGTCCGATGGCAATTTGTTAGTAAAAATTCCATATTTGAAATGGCGCATTGCTGATAAAGAATGGCGCAACGAGCCAATCAACAGGAAACTATGGTATAAAGATTTCTTAGACAACGGCGATTTATTAGAAATAGACAACCCAAGAGAGGACAAAGAAATCAAACTTTTTGTGAAATCAGGTGGACAAAAGGATGAAATCTCTATAAACCAAAGCGGAAAGTTTGAAATAGGGCGAGCAATTTATGCAAATCAGGCTAAAGAAGACATTTTTGTTTATCTTTCAAATGGGAATGAAAATTTTGAACTTTTTACAACCTCAACAAAAGAACATTTTGTGGATAATCCCGTTTCGTACATAAACGGCAAGGTATATTGGAATGTAGAAGATACTTTTGTCGGCGACAAAGACAACGAGTTTTTCCTTATAATCAAATCAAAAGACAATAATCTGCGAACTTCTGTCAAAAATGCAAATCAACAAATCAATAACTTATATGAAGATATTTGCAAAGTACAAGTAAAAATCAAAGAAAAAAATATATTTTCAAATGCCTATAAACTTATATCTGAAAGAGATTTATTGATTGGTTCGCCTGAAAAACTTCGATTTAAGAACAAAAGAATCAGATTGTTAAGTGCAAATTGTTTTAATAAAAAGATTGAATGGATTCCTTTTATTCCAAAATACTTTATTGACAAATTAGAGTTGGTAGAAGAAGATGAATTATATTATAAGGGAAGATTATGTGTTATAGACCAAAACGAAGAAATTAAAGTATTGAACACGATGTTAACCAAAAGTAATACTTATGAGCAAATAAATCCTGTTAGAATTGAACTAAGGGACAACTGCACACTTTGGTTGGTTGGTAATTGGCAAGGGGGAAATGATTTTTTAGGTAATTTGTTCTGTGATAAGAAACGTAAGGAAATATGTAATATAGAAGAACAAAATGAGTTTTACGATGAAATAAATCTATATAAATTTAAGGAGGAAGAATATGTTTAATCCGGCAAAAGCAGCAGACGAAATTAAGAAAGAGTACATTGGCTATATCAGTACTACTTTCCATTTTCGCAATCAAAGTCTGCAAAAGAAATTATTGGAAGAATTAGACAAAACTGTGTCTAACGGTCCGTTTGTTGAAATTAAGGATTCGTTCAAGTCGGGCAAAACGATTGACGAATTGATTGAGAGCGGCACTTTATCGCCGTTTTTCAAAGATTTGGAAAAGGACAAAAAGTATCCGCCTAAACTTCCAACTTCTCGCCCCTTGTACTTGCACCAAGAAAAGGCAATTGAGAAAATAGTTGCAGGTAAAAACGTTGTCGTTTCAACCGGTACGGGTAGTGGTAAAACCAACTGCTTTATCATTCCTGTTATCAACGAGTTAATGCGAGAAAAAGAGCAAGGCAAACTTAATGACGGCGTGAGAGCAATTTTCATTTATCCGATGAATGCTTTGGCAAACGACCAAATAAAAGGTTTGCGAGAAATTTTGATGGATTATCCCGACATTCGTTTTGGAGTTTATAATGGTGGCACAGAAAACAACGAAAAAGATGCCATTAGACTATACGAAGCAATGTATGCCAATGAAAAATATCCGAGATTAAGGGAAAGGTTGCCTAATGAGGAAATTTCTCGTGATGAAATGAAAAAACACCCACCTCATATTCTTTTCACAAATTATGCGATGTTAGAACATATGCTTTTCCGTCCGGGCGATGATACAATTTTTACTGACTCAAATTTCAAATTTGTAGTGTTAGACGAAGCTCACGTTTATGCAGGTGCCACAGGAATAGAAACGGCGTTTTTAATGGGCAGATTAAAAGGCAGAATTAAAGGAGAAAGAAAACCACAATTTATTTTGACTTCTGCAACTTTGGGTGATGGTAGCCCTGCGAGTAATAAGCGAGTAGTAGAATTTGCTGAACGATTAACCGGTTGTAATTTTAAAGAGGACGATATTATAGCAGCAGACCGCGATGACTCACAAAAGTCGTCTGTTATTAAAGAATACCCCATTCAACTCTTTACCGATTTGGCGAACGAAGAAACGTTTTTTGAAGATGTTTTAAATAGTTTCAAACTTGACTTCACATATTCACAAGACAAAGAAAGAGAAATATTGTACGATATAGTTTCTACCTCTGATTTGTATGCAAAAATGCGGAGTTTGGGCAGTTTGATTACCCTGACTAATTTTGCCAAAAAACTTGAAATCACACAACAGCAAGCAGTAGCATTTGTTTCTTTATGTGCAAAAGCAATAAAAAATGGCAAACCATTAGTTGATATTCGTTATCACTATTTTCTTAAAGCATTAGACGGCTGTTATTTAGCACTTGACTACGAAAATAGTTTGTCGTTGATTAGAAAAGACGATTTTCAGATTTCTTATGGAAAATATGCAAAGATGTTTGAAATTGCGGTTTGCGATGACTGTGGCGAAATTGCGATTGTAGGAAAAATTGTAAATGAAAAATTGGTACGAGCAAGCATATTAGATGAACGGAATTTTTATCAAGTCCATTTTAACGAAGAAAATACCGAAGAGGAAGAGGAAGAGGATAACTCCAAAACAACAAGCAAGAAGAAAAAAGAGGATACAAAATTCTATTTGTGTAAAAACTGCGGTGCAATAGTTGCAGAAGATGAGGCTCACAATAATAATTGGTGTACTTGTGGAAATACTCAAAAAGTAAAACTCACACAAGTAAAAAAAGAAAAATGTTTAAATTGCGGAGGAACTTTGAAACATTTTAATTTAGGATATGATGCCGCAACAGGAGTTGTTGCTACTTCTTTATATGAACAAATTCCTGAATCTGAATACTTTGAAGAGAATGCTGAAAATCAAGCAACAACAAATCCTATTTTTCAGCACACTGAACGAAGAAAAACTAAGTCAAGAAAAGTGAGTCAATTTTTAATTTTTTCTGACAGTCGTCAAGGTGCGGCAAAATTTGCATGCTATTTAAATGATTCATATAGAGAGTTTTTACGTCGTCGTGGAATATGGGCTGTGGTAACACAAGAAGAAAATAATTTTAATAATGGTATTCGCATTAGCGATTTTGTAACACTGCTTGGCAATTATTATTCAAGTTTAAAGTTGTTTCGCAAAAGCAATTCCGATACAGACCCCTCAACCACAGATAATAGTCGCAATGCATGGGTTGCGGTTTTAAACGAATTATATAGTTGTAATCGTGATACTTCATTAGTTTCATTGGCTAAAATTTCATTTGAGTACCTTGGAAATAGCAAAGAGGTTATTAGTTGGTTTCAAAAAACATATAATCTTTCAAAAGATGATGCAAAGAATTATCTTGATTATCTTGCTTTTGAAATCGTACGTTCAGCGGCTATCATTACAGATAAGAAAACTGATATTGGTCCAAGTGATATGAAATATTTGTATCGCACTGAAAAACAACAAGTT
>BNTU01000120.1 GCA_025996835.1 Bacteroidia bacterium | reverse complement strand
GCAAAATCATTTTTTAAGTCTAAATAACGCCCAACCTCTACTTTTTTCATAGAAATATGAATATAATGTTTCAGCTATTTAATCACTTTGATTAAATAATCGCCGCAAAGGTACGAAAAAGTTTTGAATTATGAGTTATGAATTATGAATTATGAATTTTGTCTGAATCAAGGGTTAAGGCTGAAAGCCTTGTAGCAATAGCGTAGGGCATCGCCCTACGGACAGGATATGGCATCGAATGCAAGCCCTGAAAGGGCGATAGCAATGGCTAATGCCCTTTCAGGGCGAAACGAGAGGGAGAGGGCATCTTTCGTAGGGCGATGCCCTACGCTATTGCTCGAAGGCTTTCAGCCTTAACCTGACGGCTATGCCATTACGGGGTAGATTGAAGACCTTACGGTCTTCCTTATCATCATAAATTTGATGCGGTTGACCCTGATGAGTTATGAGTTATCAATTGAATTTCAGTAGCCGCAAACTGATTAGCACCACTACCAGCATCACGCCTACATCGGCTACGATGGCGAATACGAGATTGCTCCAGCCCATGAATGCCAGCAGGATGAAGAGCAATTTGACGGCGATGGCTCCTGCGGTGTTCCATTTGATGGTGGTTAATGTTCGGCGGCTCAGGCGTGTGAGGTAGGGCAGCAGGCTTAGTTTGTCGTTCATCAGGGCGATGTTGGCTACTTCCAATGCCGTGTCGCTGCCTGCGGCACCCATCGCTACGCCTACGGTGGCTTCTGCCAATGCGGGCGCATCGTTTACGCCATCGCCCACCATGGCTACGGCTCCGTATTGTTGCTTCAACTGCTTGACCATCGCCGATTTATCTTGCGGCAGCAGTGAGCCGCGAACGGTTGTGATGCCCACCTGCGAGGCAATGTGACGGGCGGCTTGCAGATTGTCGCCGGTCAGCATCACGGGTTCGATGCCCAATTTTTTCAACTCCTGAATGGCGGTTGCGCTGTCGGGCTTCACCTCGTCCATCAGGGCGATGACACCTTGCACCACATGGTTGCAACTCACTACTACGCAAGTCTTTCCTTCGTTGGAGAATTTGTCTATTATGGCGGCAACCCCCTCCGGCTCCCCAAACATCTCTAATTTCCCCACCACAACCGGCGCGCTGCAAGTGATGCACTGCGCCTTAGCCCCATGCCCCATCACACTTTCAAATTTTTCGGCGGTGTGCGGTTCGTAACCTTCTTTTTTTGCGTAATCTACAATGGCTTGAGCCAGAGGATGTTCTGAAAACAATTCTGTCCCTGCGCTGCATGCCAGCAATTCCGGTATGTTCGCGCCGTTCAGCGCAACTACGTCTGACACAATCGGTTGACCGAATGTGATGGTGCGCGTTTTGTCCAACGCCACCGCCTTCACTGCCGCATAAGCCTCCAGATATTTGCCGCCTTTAATCAAAATGCCCTTTTCAGACGCATTGCCCAACGCGGCATAAATGGCAACCGGCGTGGAGATGACCAAAGCACAGGGGCAGGCGATAACTAACAGCGTAACAGCCTGTTCCAACCATTTATCAACCCCGCCGCCCAACACAAAAACGGGGATGGCAAACACTAAAATCGCCAACACTATTATAACAGGTGTGTAAATGCTTGCAAATTTTTCGATGAACCGGTGGGCTTCCGAGCGGTTTTCCTGCGCGCTGTAGGTGAGTTCCAAAATCTGCGCAAAGGTGGTGTCGCTTGCCTCCTTGGTGGTTTTTACTTCGATGAAGCCGCTTTGATTGAGTGTGCCGGCAAAAACCGTGTCGCCCGCGCGCTTCTCTTTGGCGATGGGTTCGCCGGTGATATTGGACTCATCCACAGCCGTTTCGCCACTCGTGACCACGCCGTCTAACGGAACAAGGTCGTGCGGTTTCACTTGAATAATCGTCCCGACAACGACATCCGCTACAGCCACCTCACGCCCTAAGTCCTTGACGAAAGCCATTTTAGGAGATTTGTCGGCTAACTCATCGAGGGCGGATTTGCTTTTGTCAATCCCACGGTCTTCCAACACTTCGCCCAACACATAAAGCGCGATGACGACCAGAGCCTCCGAGTATTCGCCCAGATAAAACGCGGCACACACCGCAATCAGCATCAACAAACTGATACTGTCGAACCTCACCTTGACAAGGGCTTGCAAACCCTCCCAAAGCACCTCATAACCAATCAACAAAATAAATGCACCATACACAAATGGCGCAAACGGCATCGGAATATCATGCCCCAAAATGGAAGCCATCTCCAATGTGACCGCCCCTACAACGTTTATCAAAGCCTGTTTCATAACATTTATCTCATTAAATTTACACCGCAAAGGTATTTGTTTTTTTTTGAATTGGCGCAATTCACAAAAAAAACACTACCTTTGCCTACTCATTCAATCGAAGGATTTTTGTATGAAAAAAATTGTATTATTGAGTTGTTGGTTGTGTGTGCAATTGCTTGTGGCACAGCAGCCTGAGTATGCCACTCCGGAAAATATCCTGCGCACAGGGCAGCAGATGTATGCCGACCGCAATTATGTGGGCTGCATCGTCCAACTGAACCGGCTGAAGGAGGTTGTTGCTGCGAGCGACAACCGCGAGTTGGTCAAAGAAGCCGATTTTCTCTTGCTGGCATCGGCGTTTCGGTTGGGCGAATTGAAGAATGCGAATGCTATTGAGGCGTATATCAAGACCGAGCCGCAGTCCATTCACAGCAATGAACTCTACTTTATGATGGCTGATGTGCTGTTTACCAAAAAAAAGGTGAAAGCGGCTACAACGTGGTTGAGTAAGAGCGAAATGGACGACCTGCCGAAAGAGTATCAAAAACGCTACTCGTTTTATGTGGGCATTTTGCAACTCCAAGCCGGGCAGTATGAGGCTGCTGAGCAGCAGTTTACGCCTCTCGCCGGTGACCCCGTTTTTCAGCAGGATTTACCTTATTATATGGCGCAAATTGCTTTTGCCAAAGGCGATTATGCGGCGGTCGTCCGGCAGTTGCAGCCGTTGGTCAGCAAAAATTCCACCGCATTTTCGCCCGAAGATTATGCCCGACTGGGGATTTCCTTTTACATGCAGGACAACTATCAGGAAGCCATCCGGTACCTCGAGAAGGCTCAAAATTTGGAGCGGTCAGCCCTCAAACAAAATGTGCTTCTTGCGCTGGGGTTGTCGTTTGTGGAACTTGGAAATACAAATAAAGCCTTGCCGCCCTTTGAGTTAGCTGCGCGAATGAATTTCGACCGCAAGGCGAAGGAGGTGGCGATGTATAACCATGCAATACTGTTTCACAGCCTGCCCTCGTTATCGCTGGACGAATCGATGGCGGTGTTGGAGAATTTCATCAACGCTTTTCCGGAATCTCAATATGCCGAGATGGTCTATGATGCGCTCATTGATGCCTATTTGACCTCCAAAGAGTATGATGCGGCATTGGTTTCGATTGAAAAAATTCAACATCCGAGCGATAAGTTGCTGCAAGTGAAGCAACAACTGCTGTTTTACCTCGGAACAACAGAATTGACCAACGACCGCCACGATGAGGCGATTGACTATTTCAAACAGGCAATCGCTGTGGGCAATTATGCAGACAAGGCACCCGCAATTTATTGGCTGGCAGAGTCTTATTTCCGCAAGGGAGATTTTGCCTCGGCTACTAAGGGGTATAAGGAATATTTGCAGTTACCAGTTACCAGTTACCAGTTACCAGTTACCAGTTACCAGTTGGTTGCGGGGGCAAATTATGGTTTGGGGTATTGTGCGTTTAAGCGGAAGGATTATACGCAGGCGGAGAGTTATTTTAAAGCCTTTATTGCAAAGGAAAAGAACGATAAGAATATGCAGGGGGATGCGTATGCCCGTTTGGGGGATTGCTATTTTGAAAAACGTCGCTTCAAGGAGGCGGAAACGGCTTACAGTCAAGCCGAAAAATTGGCACCCGCTTCTGCCGATTACACGCTGTTTCAAAAGGGCTATGTGCTTGGTTTACAGAAAGATTATCGCGGCAAAGTGGAACAGATGGACGCGCTCATCCGCCGTTCGCCACAGTCGCCCTACTTGGCTGCCGCACTCTATGAAAAAGGGCGCGCACAGGTGATGCTCCACGATGATAACGCGGCTATCAGCACCTATCAAAGCCTGCTGACACGTTTCCCGGATGCCAAAGAAGCCCCAAAAGCAGGGTTGGAGATTGGGTTGCTCCACTACAATGCCGCCAATACCCAGCAGGCACTCGCGGCTTACAAGCAGGTGGTGTCAAAATATCCCGACAGCGAGGAGGCGAAAGTGGCATTGCAAGACCTGAAATCGGTCTATTTTGATGCCAACGACATAGCCGGCTATGCCGATTATGTCCGCACGCTGGATGGAATGGTAACTTTTGATGCGGAGGAGCAGGAAAAATTGACATATCTGGCGGCAGAGCAGTTGCTCAACGAAAAGAAATATCAAAAAGCACAACAAGCATTGGAAAGTTACCTGAAAAACTACCCCCAAGGCGCGTTCAAGTCGGAAGCCTACCACTATTTGGCATCCATCCTGTTTGAGCAAAAGCAGCATCTGGAAGCCATAGAAGCCATCAACACCTTCATCGAGCAAGAATCGCCCAACACCTACTGGCTGGCAAAAAGTTTCATCCTACTATCCGACATCTATGTGGCAGAAGGCGACATCATGCAAGCGCGCCAATATTTGGAAAGCCTGCAAACCAACTACCCAAACAAGCACGATGATATTTTGCAAATAGTGGAAGGCAGGCTGAAAAAATTACCGGAGGGCGGTGAATAGATTTTATTAGATTGTAAAAAGCAGAAAATATGAGTAACACATTGAACAGTCCCGATTTTAAACAGTGGCTTGGGTCGCTGAAATTACGCATTCGCCAAAGTCAGATTAAGGCAGCAATACGGATAAATGAAGAATTGCTACGCCTCTATTGGGATTTGGGGCATGACATTGTAGTGCGCCAGATGGATGCCACATGGGGGAAAGGATTTTTTGCCGAATTGAGTAAAGAGTTAAGGGGAGAATTTCCGGATATGAGCGGATTTTCCGGCACAAACTTAAAATACTGTAAACGGTTTTATCAGTTCTATACTCAAGACAAAACAATTTTCCACCAACTTGGTGGAAAATTACAAAATACTGAAAATCAGGATGTTATAATTCGTCACCAAGTTGGTGACGAAATTCGTCAGCAAGTTGCTGACGAATTTAAAGTCCACCCTATCTTCCAAATTCCTTGGAGACACCATGTTGAAATTATCACCAAATGCAAGTCAGTAAAAGAAGCCTTGTTTTATGTTCGCAAAACCATTGAAAATGGTTGGAGCAGGGCTATGTTGATGAGCTTTTTGGATACAAATTTGTATCAACGACAAGGCAAAGCACTCAACAACTTTGACCGACTGTTACCCGATGTGCAAAGCGACTTGGCAAAAGAGATGCTGAATGACCCCTTTAATTTTGATTTTATTACACTCACGGATGGATATAAAGAGCGGGAACTCGAAATAGCCTTGTCCGAAAACATTACGAAGATGCTTCTGGAACTCGGTGACGGTTTTGCATACATGGGGCGGCAAGTGCCTATCCAAGTGGGCGACAAGGAATTGTTCATGGATATGCTATTTTACAACTTGAAATTGCGTTGTTTTGTGGTGATAGAGTTGAAAGCCGTTGATTTTGACGGTGCGTTCACAGGACAGTTGGGCGTGTATGTGTCGGCAGTTAATCACCAACTGCGCGGCGAGCACGACAATCCCACATTGGGTTTGCTGATTTGCAAAACCAAAAACAACGTGATGGCGCAATATGCACTCGAAAGCAGCAATCAACCGATAGGCATTTCGGAATACAAACTGTCGCACCTGCTACCCGAAAACATGAAATCATCGCTACCATCAATAGAGGAGATAGAGGATAAATTGAAAGATATTCCGGAACCGGATGTGCAGGTAGGCTTAAATATCGAAGCAAGTGGCACAGATGCGCATAATTTGATAACAAACTAAAAATGATTGACAATCAGACAGTTGAGCGCATTCAAGCAGCGGCACAAATCTATGAGGTGGTGTCCGATTTTGTTTCGCTTCGCAAGCGGGGCGTGAGTTGGGTTGGGTTGTGTCCGTTTCATGAGGATAAGACTCCTTCGTTTTATGTGTCGCCTGCTAAGAATATCTGTAAGTGCTTTGCTTGTGGCGAGGGGGGCACGCCTGCGCATTTCATTATGAAGCATGAGCAGATGTCGTATCCCGAAGCGTTGAAATATTTGGCGAAGAAGTACAATATCGAGGTGCACGAAACCGAACTTACTGATGAACAAAAACAGGCACACAATGAGCGTGAGGCGTTGTTTATCATCAACGGCTTTGCGCAAAAAACATTTACCGACCAGTTGTTTATCTCCGAAGAAGGGCAAAACATCGGCTTGTCCTACTTCCGTGAGCGCGGTTTCAGGGAAGATATTATCAAAAAATTTCAGTTGGGTTATGCGTTTGAACAGCGCGATGCCTTTACGCAAACTGCCCTCAAAGCGGGCTACAAGCAGGCTCTTTTGGAAAAAGTGGGCTTGACAATTGTGGGCGACAACAACTATGTGGCAGACCGTTTTCGCGGGCGTGTGATGTTTCCCGTGCACAGTTTGTCGGGCAAAATTGTTGCCTTTGGCGGGCGTGTGTTGCAGAAAGATGCGAAAACCGCCAAATACGTCAATTCGCCCGAAAGCGAGATTTACCACAAAAGCAACGAACTGTACGGCATTTACCCGGCGCGTCAGGCTATCGTGAAGCAGGACAAGTGCTTCCTTGTGGAGGGCTACACCGATGTGATTTCGATGCACCAGGCAGGCATCGAAAATGTGGTGGCATCGTCGGGCACGGCTCTGACTTTGGGACAGATACAACTCATCCGGCGGTTCACAAACAACGTTACAGTACTCTATGACGGCGATTCGGCAGGTATCAAGGCGGCAGTGCGCGGAATTGATTTGCTGCTCGAAGCGGGGCTAAACATCAAAATCGTGTTGCTGCCCGAAGGCGAAGACCCCGATTCGTTTTCAAAAAAGCAGTCGGCAACCACGTTTCACGACTACATAAAGGCACACGAAGAGGATTTTGTGCAGTTCAAAACGGGCTTGCTGCTCAAAGATGCCGGCAACGACCCCGTCAAAAAAGCGCACATCATCAACGAAATTGTCGCAACCATCGCCCTCATCCCCGAAGAAATCATCCGTCTGGTGTACGTCAAAGAATGCTCGCGCCTCCTCGACATGGACGAGCGCGTACTCGTCCGCACCATCGCCCAAAAGCGGCAAGAACTATTGCTGCGCAGAAGACCGGAAACGCCCTACAACAATCCAAATGCCCCATCTGTCATTGCGGGCGCGACCCGCAACCCCCTGCCAAAAAATGAAACCGCCCCTATTGACGGAAACATCCCTGCAAAACCGTGGCATGCCACGTCCCAACAACAACATGCCCCATCGCCATTAGACCCCTACGAGCGCAACCTCCTCTACTACATCGTCCGCTATGGCGAAAAAAACATGACCTACGTGGACGACGAAACACAGGAAACGCTCTTTGTCAATGTAACCGAATCCATCGTGCAAAATTTGCAGGAAGACGAACTGGAATTAGCTAATCCGCTCTACAAAAGCATTTTAGATGAAGCATTCGCACATTATCAGGAAGAAGGATTTGCGGCAGAACACTATTTTCAAAACCATCCTGACCCAACCATCAGCCAATTTGCAGTGGACATCTCAACCAACAAATACATCGAAAGCAAGGTACATTCCAAGCACAAAAAGGTGGTGACAGAAGAAGAAAAGTTGCTCGAATTGGTGCTCTACGCCGTCTTAAACTACAAAGACGCCATCCTCAAACAGCAAATGGACGACCTCACCCGCCAAATCGCTGAGGCAGAAGCCGGTCAAGACACAGAAAAGTTGCAACAATTAGTCGCGCAACTCACCGACCTGTGGCGCAAATCCAAAAAAGAGCTTGCCCTGCACCTGAGGGAGCGGATTATCACAAAGATATAAAACCTTAAATCCGCAAGCCAAAAAAGGGCAACCGCATTAAAGCGATTTGCGCCACCCCACCCCACCCCACCCCACCTCACCGGATTTTACTTTTATCTATGGAAAAATCTGAAAAATTTGTATTTTTCCATAGATAATTGTATCTTTGCCGAAAATTTTGATGTATTATGAAACGGAAAATCTATGACGAATTGGTCAAATGGAAAAATAAGCCCAACAGGATGCCTCTGATTGTCAACGGTGCGCGACAGGTGGGTAAGAGCTTCATTTTGAAAGAGTTCGGCGAGAAAATTTTGCCACTTTGATTCGCGAACACTACGCCTCCAACGAGCCATTGGATGTCCATTCGATGGCGATAGATTTTTACAACAAATTCCTGATAGTCGGTGGGATGCCTGCTGCTATATGTCGGATGTGGGAATGCTCGTGATGCAGTCGGGAATGGGGACACAAACCATTCTGTCGCCTCTCAAAACAGACAGTCCGTTTATGGGAGCGATTGCAGAAAACTATGTGGCACAAGCCTTTGCCGCCAATCACACGCCATTGCTCTACTGGAAAAATGACAACACTGCCGAGGTTGATTTCGTCATTCAAACCGACGTTGCCGTGATTCCCATTGAGGTAAAAAGTGGCGTGAGGGTGCGTTCCAAAAGCATGGCTATCCTGACTTCGTCATAACATAAATTAACATTTCCATAAAACACTGATAATCAGGGAAAAAGCGATTTTGCGACACCCATTTTGGGTGTCGCGCCCCCAAATTTCATTACCTTTGTTCTGGAAATGTA
>BNTU01000119.1 GCA_025996835.1 Bacteroidia bacterium | reverse complement strand
AAGTTTTCGCAAAACGCCGAAACATATCTTTAATCTTTGGGCAAAATCCGAGGTTGCAGAGGTTATCGACCACGTTTTTTCTGTGCCGCATATCACCTTGCAGGGAAATGCCGAATGGGGTTTGGGAATAGTTACGGGGGACAATGAAAAAGTGTGTCAATCCGTTCAAACAGAAGGGTTTGTACCAATTTTGCGCGGACAGGATATTGCACCCAATGGACTGAAAACTCCAACGTTATTTATATCGGAAGCCGATTTAAGTCATTGTCAGCAGGTTGCACCGATTGTTTTATATAAAGCAAAAGAAAAATTGATTTACCGCTTTATTTCCAACAAGTTAGTGTTTTTCTGCGATACCGAGCAGCGATTTATTTTGAACAGTGCCAATATGCTAATTTTGAATGAGAAATTTCCAATTTCAGGGCAGCAATTAGCCGATTTGCTTAACAGTGATTTTATGAATTGGACGTTTGAAAATATTTTTCATACGCATAAAATTTTGCGGGGTGACTTGGAGTTATTGCCAATTCATACGGCATTTCCCTGCAAGGTGATATGCGGCACAGAAAAAACGTGGTCGATAACCTCTGCAACCTCGGATTTTGCCCAAAGATTAAAGATATGTTTCGGCGTTTTGCGAAAACTTTCTAAATCTCTGGAAAACTTTAGATTTTCTGACTCACAATCTACTGTTTCATCTGCAAGAGATTTCTCATTTTTCAGAATTATGGCTTGCGCTCGTGTCAAAAGTCCCTTAAAAGGTTTTCCGTAATCAATCAACCGTTCAATTTGTAGTTCCAACGCTCTTTTTCGAGCATCTTCAAAAGTTGAAATATTAAAAAACGCTTCAGGCAAAAGGAATCCAAGTTTTCCGGTTACATTTAATTTGTTCAAACAGGCAAAGAAAAACAAGGAACAAGTATCAATGCTTTTCCCTGAATGATAGATTATTGCGTATTTTTCTCTCTCCTCTTTCGGCAACTTTTTTCCCCAAGGCGGATTAGTAAAAATATAATCAAATCTCCCTGTATCCTCCTTGGTGAACTTAAAAAAATCGGAATGAATGATGTTGTTGGTTTTGCACCCTGTTTTGTCCAAAATGCGCTTTTTTGTGATTTCTACGGCATTTATGTCTGTGTCAAAACCATACACATTTTCAGGTTTAAAACCTATTGTAACCGCCTGCATAATAAAATTTCCACCGCCACAACAAGGGTCCAAAAATGTTTTATTTTCAACATCACTAATGCTCAGCATCATATCTGTCACAATTTTGGCAGGGGTGTAATAAATTCCTTCTTTGTTGCGAAACGATTCTGAAAGTGAACTTTCATATTTTTGCCCGACACTATCATCAAAATGCTCTGTATTTAATTCATTCTCAATCTGTTTTGATAATAAATCATGGTCATGCTCATCTTTTTGAAGTTTATTGGCACGCGCATTAAGTTTGTTTTTTCCTGCTATTTCCGAAATAAAAAAATCAACCGAAGTGCTTAAAATTTTCCCATTTGAAGAAGTATTTAGATAGCCCGTTTTAATCCAATTTCTAACCGTAGCAGAAGAAACGCCCACTTTGGCGGCAGTTCCTTCTACGGTTAAAATATTATGCTCTATTTCTCCAAATAGATTTGTTTGCATTACAATTACGATTTATAATTTCTCTGTTGTCTCACCACAAACTCATAATCCAATTGCTCCTTCACCAGCTCCGGCGTTTTATCATCGCCCTGATATTCCCAGCAGGAGGCATACGCGAAATTTTCGTCGTCGCGGAGGGCTTCTCCTTCGGGGGTTTGATATTCTTCGCGGAGGTGTCCGCCGCAGGATTCGTTGCGGTTTAAGCCGTCCAATGCCATCAGTTCGCCTATGTCGAAGAAGTCGGCTACGCGCAGGGCTTTTTCCAACTCCGTGTTCAGGGTGTTGGGTTCGCCGGGGATGAACACGTCTGCCCAAAATTCTTTTTTCAATGCCTTGATTTCTTTCAATGCGGTTTCCAACGACTCTTTGGTGCGCCCCATGCCCACATTGTTCCACATGATGTGACCCAATGCTTTGTGGAACGAATCCACCGAGCGGTTGCCTTGTATGCTCATCAATTTGGCTATTTTGCTTTCCACAGCCTGCTCTGCCGCCTCAAATTCGGGACGCTCCACGCTGAAACGGGGTACGGCGATTTGGTCTGCCAAATAGTTTTGAATGGTGTAGGGCAACACGAAATAGCCGTCAGCCAGTCCCTGCATCAATGCCGAAGCCCCCAAGCGGTTGGCACCGTGGTCGGAGAAATTTGCCTCGCCTATTGCGAAACAGCCCTGTACGGTGGTCATCAATTCATAATCGACCCACAAACCACCCATCGTGTAGTGGATGGCGGGAAATATCATCATCGGCGTTTTGTAAGGATTTTCGTCCGTTATTTTTTCGTACATCTGGAAAAGATTGCCGTAGCGCGCCTCTACCGTCTTCAAACCCAAACGGTTGATAGCTTCGGAGAAATCCAAATAAACAGCCAAGCCTGTGTTATTGACACCATAACCGGCATCGCAACGCTCCTTGGCAGCACGGGAAGCCACATCGCGCGGCACCAAATTTCCGAATGCCGGATAGCGGCGTTCCAGATAATAGTCGCGGTCTTCTTCGGGGATTGCCGTGGGCTTCAGCGTGCCTGCCTGAATAGCCTTGGCATCTTCGAGTTTTTTGGGCACCCAGATACGCCCGTCGTTGCGCAACGATTCGGACATCAGGGTCAGTTTCGACTGAAATTCGCCGTGCACGGGAATACAGGTCGGATGGATTTGCGCAAAAGCCGGATTGGCAAACAACGCCCCCTTGCGGTAGCACTGCATCGCAGCCGAGCCGTTGCTGTTCATCGCGTTGGTGGAGAGGAAAAACGCATTTCCGTAGCCTCCCGAACCGATTACAACGGCGTGAGCAGCAAAACGTTCGATTTTTCCTGTTACCAAGTTGCGGGCGATGATGCCGCGAGCACGACCGTCAATCATCACCAAATCTAACATCTCGTAACGGGTGTAAAGTTTCACCGAGCCTTTGCCAACTTGCCGACTGAGAGCGGAATAGGCACCGAGAAGCAACTGCTGACCGGTTTGCCCTTTGGCATAAAAAGTGCGCGACACCTGAGCACCCCCAAACGAGCGGTTGTCGAGCAATCCGCCATATTCGCGGGCGAAAGGAACCCCCTGTGCCACACACTGGTCGATAATGCTGTTCGACACCTCCGCCAAACGATAGACATTGGCTTCACGGGCGCGGTAGTCGCCGCCCTTGATGGTGTCGTAAAACAGACGATAAACCGAGTCGCCGTCATTTTGATAATTTTTTGCTGCATTGATACCGCCCTGAGCAGCAATGGAATGTGCCCGTCGCGGCGAATCCTGAATACAGAAATTCAGCACATTGAAACCCAGTTCGCCCAGCGAAGCGGCAGCCGAAGCACCCGCCAAGCCGGTGCCCACCACAATCACGTCCAAGCGGCGTTTGTTGGCAGGATTCACCAATTTCTGGTGGTCCTTATAATTTGTCCATTTTTCGGCGAGCTGTCCCGCCGGAATTTTTGCTTCTAACTTCATATAATTAAAAATTAAAATATTGTCATCGAGCCATTTAGCAGGCTTGTCAGCCCGAAATAAACAGGGCAGACAGCAAAACCTAACGCAATAATCGTTGCCACGATGTACGCAATGAAATGCACGCGCTTGTACCATGTTTTGTTGTTCCAACCGAGTGTTTGAAATGCGCTCCACACGCCGTGTGTGAGGTGAAACCACAGAGCCCACAGCCACAGCAGGTAAATCACCACATAAACGGCATTTGAAAACAGCGCGATAACCAGCCCCGAACCTGCCTTCACCGCATCCGGCGAGCCAATCAACTCGGCGAATTGCATCTTGTACCAGAAATTGCACAAATGCACCGCCAACCCCAAGAGGATAAACAGCCCCAAGACGTACATGTTTTTTGCCGACCACTCCGTTTTCGTGTTGTTGCCGGATGTGTAGCCCTGAGAGCCACGCGCAAACTTGTTTTGAAGCGTTAATGCCGTGCCGTAGAGGATGTGGATTGCAAACCCGCCCGCCAAAGCCAGCGTAGCCACCACCGCATACCAATTGGCACCCAAAAATTCACAAATCATGTCGTAGGCTTCGGTCGAAAAAACCAAAACCAGGTTCATGGTCATGTGAAAAAGCAGAAATAGCACGAGGCAAGTCCCCGTGATGCTCATGATGAACTTCCTGCCAATAGAAGAATTAAATAGCCAATACATATATTATTTGTTTTATATTTCTCTTGAAATCGCGCGCAAAGTTACAAAAAAAATCTTAATAATGCTTTTATTTTCTATTGATATTAACTATTTTTCCATTTTATTCAATAATTCCGTCAGTTCATCCGGCTTTTGTGTCCCAATTAAAAGTTTTTTTCCGTTGGTAAACTCAATTTGCAAGCCCATTTTGCCGGAAACAGTTAACGCTTTTTTATATCCTCCGTAATTAAATCCCCAGCCACCATATTCTGAGAGCGGACGGTATTGACGAACATACAATTTGGAAATTTCGTCCCACGCAAGGTGTATGTATTGTTTTTGGTAAGGAAAATAACGCACATAAATTCCATCTTCCTTTATCTGCGTTTCGAGCCGCTGATAACGAATGAAACAAATAAACAGTGAAGTAAAGAGAAAAACAATTCCTTCCATAATCAATAGTACGATGTTAAGCCGCCCAAATTCAAAATATTGACCAACAAGATTTATCATGGGAGCGTTACACACACCAAATGAAAACAACATTAAAAGATGAACCCACCATTGTCTGAATTTTTGTGTTTCTGTAAATAAAATCTGTGCGTCCATACTCTTTTTTAAAAATTAAAGAAATTTTTTGCATTGTAATAGCTCACATTTTCGACCAACTGACCTAAGAAAGGCAGTTCGGAGGATGGCAGCAAGCCGTTTTCTACATCATTGCCAATCAGGTTGCAGAGTATCCGGCGGAAATATTCGTGGCGCGGATAGGAGATAAAGCTGCGCGAATCGGTGAGCATCCCCACAAAGCGGCTCAGCAAGCCGAGCGTCGAGAGCGCGTTCATTTGTTCCTGCATCCCATCCAGCTGGTCGAGAAACCACCAGCCGGAGCCGAACTGAATTTTTCCGGCAACCGAGCCGTCCTGAAAATTGCCGAGCATCGTGGCGAGCATCGCGTTGTCGCCCGGATTGATGTTGTACAAAATCGTCTTTGCCAACTTCCCCTCCGCATCCAAACGGTTCAAAAAAGTTGCCAACGCCCGTGCTACCTGAAAATCGCCGATGGAATCGAAACCCGTGTCCGCACCCAATTTTTTGAACATCCGCTCATTGTTGTTGCGCAACACGCCGTAGTGGAATTGCTGCGTCCAGCCACTCTCAAAGTCCATTTTGGCACTTTCGTACAGCATCGCCGACTTGAACTTGCTGATTTCCAACGCCGTCAATCCCGCATCGTCCGCATCGTCCGTCATTGCGGGCTTGACCCGCAATCCCATGACCTTATCAAAAATCTGCTCAATCTCAGCCTCCGCATATTTGTCGGCATAAAACGCCTCAATGCCATGGTCAGACAACTTGCAGCCCACCGAAGCAAAAAAATCGTACCGCACCTGCAACGCTTGCAACAAATCGGCAAATTTGCTGATTGTAACGCCCGAAACGTCCGACAATTTTTCGATATATGCCCGGAAATTCGCCGGATTTTCCACCGCCATAGCCTTGTCGGGTCGCCACGTGGGCAACACCTTGACGGCAAAACCCTCTTTTTTCAACGCAATGTGATGTTCCAACGAATCAATCGGGTCGTCAGTCGTGCAAACGACCTCCACATTATAGTGCAGCATCAGCCCGCGTGCGCGAAAATCTTCCCGCTGCAATTTCGCCGAGCAGTCGTCATAAATCGCCTTTGCGGTTGCCGGTTTGAGGAGTTTATTCACGCCAAAGCCCGTTTTCAGTTCCAGATGTGTCCAATGATACAGCGGGTTGCGCATCGTGTAGGGCACTGTCTCTGCCCATTTTTCAAATTTTTCCCAGTCCGAAGTGTCTTTGCCCGTGATGAAACGCTCGTCGATGCCATTGGTGCGCATCGCCCGCCATTTGTAGTGGTCGCCTTCGAGCCAAAGTTGCCCCAGATTGTCGAACCGCCGATTTTCAGCGATTTCGCGCGGATTCAGGTGGCAATGATAATCAATGATGGGACGTTTTTTTGCGTGTCCATGGTAAAGATGTTGCGCCGTATCGGTCTGCAACACAAAATTGTCGTCCATAAATGCTGTCATAATTTGTGACATTTAAATTATGGTGCAAAAGTACAAAAAAAAATTGTAAATCTCTAAGAGTTTCCATACTGAAAAATTTGTTTCAAGCAACCATTTTCTGTCAACTCCTCCGGCGCGCCAACAATCAGCCCGCGCGATTTGTCCAACACCCAGAGTTTGTCGGCAGTTCTGCACACTAATTCCAAGTCGTGGCTTGAGAGAAAGATGGCTTTGCCTGTTTCGCGGCTCAGAGTGCGCAGCAAATTCATGATTTCGACTTTGCTGGGATAGTCGAGGAAGGCGGTTGGTTCGTCCAAGAAAATGACCGGCGTTTGTTGCGCGAGCACTTTGGCGAGCATCACTTTTTGCCGTTCACCGTCGCTCAGCGTATCGGTGGAGCGGTTTGCCAATTCGGTAATGCCGACTTGCGCGATTGCCTCGCGCACAATTTCCCGGTCTTCGGCTGTCAGCTGTCCCCAGAAATTGGTGTAAGGGTTGCGCCCCATGCCTACTAAATCGGTTACTGAGAGGTCTGTTGCTGTGATTTTTTCGGTGAGTACCACGCCTATGATGCGTGACAATTCTTTTAATTGGTAATTGTTAACTGATAATTGATAATTGCTAACTGATAATTGGTAACTGGTAACTGGTAACTGGTAACTGATGTAGCCTGCCAGCGGTGGTTGAAAACCTGCCAAAGTGCGCAGTAGCGTGGATTTTCCCACGCCGTTTATACCTGCGAGGCATATCAATTCGCCGCCGAAAATTGTGGCGTTCAATTTTTCGGCGATGATTGATTTTCTGTAACCTATCGCGAGGTTGCTGAGGATGATGTTATTTCTTTTCAAAGTGGTGACGCACAAAGAGTTCCATTGCTTGATATTCTGCCATGCCGGGTTGGTCGTAGCGCACGGCGGTGTTTTTGTTGCGGTCTTCTGCCCGCTTCCAAAACTCGCGCTGGTCGGTTCCGGGGAACAGCGCGGGGTCTTTTTGCGACTGGTGTTTGTAGATTGCCATGCGCTTGATGCGGCTTTCTTCGGGGCTTAACGGCACCGCCATATCCACTTCGGCGATGTCCCATTCTTGCCATGCACCGCGGTAGAGCCACATATAGCAATCTTTGAGCCATGCTTCGCCCTGCAATTGCTTTAATGCTTCCAAAATGGCGATGAAGCAGACGCGATGTGTGCCGTGAGGGTCGGAGAGGTCGCCGGCGGCAAAAATTTGCTGCGGTTTCACTTCCTGCAACAATTTGACGATGATGTCCACGTCCGCCTTCGTGATGGGTGCTTTTTTCACCGTTCCTGTTTCGTAGAAAGGCAGGTTGAGGAAATGCACGCGATTTTCGGGGATGCCCAGATAGCGACACGCCGAGCGGGCTTCTCCCTGACGGATAGCCGTTTTGCAGGCTGCAACTTGTTTTATATCAGGCTGTCCGGGACGTTTTTGCTTGAAAAAGTCCAACGACTGTTGATAGGCTTCCTGCGCCGTTTTGTCGTCAAATTTGTACAACGGTGCAATGCCGCGCACAAAATCCAAAAAGCGCGTTACCTCATCATCGAAAACGGCGATGTTGCCGGATGTTTCGTAGGCGAGATGCACTTCATGACCGTGTTCGGAGAGGCGCGCCAGTGTTCCGCCCATCGAAATCACATCGTCGTCGGGGTGCGGACTGAACACCACCACCCGTTTGGGGAATGGCGTGGCACGTTCGGGGCGCGTGCTGTCATCGGCACTGGGTTTGCCGCCGGGCCAGCCGGTGATGGTATGCTGTAAGTCGTTGAATACGCGGATGTTAATTTTGTTGGCGGGACCAAATTCGGAAACGAGTTCGCCTAAGCCGCTGTCGTTGTAATCGCGCTCTGTGAGTTTGAGAATGGGTTTTTCCAATTTTTCGCACAACCAGAACACGGCTTTGCGAATGGCTCTGTCCGTCCACTTGACCGGACCCACCAGCCACGGCGTTTTGATGCGTGTCAATTCGGCTGCCGAAGCCTCATCGAAGATGAAAGAGGCGTTTGGATGCTTTTGCAGGATGGAGGCGGGCAACATTTCCGTCATACCCTCTTCCACAATTTTGCGGATGACTTTTGCTTTGCCTTCGCCCCACGCCATGAAAATGATGCGTTTGGCATCCATAATAGTACCCAAACCGATTGTGATACAATGATTTGGCACATTTTCTTCGCCAAAGAAATTACTTGCGGCACCCATGCGCGTCGAATAGTCGAGCGTCACCAAGTGGGTGCGCGAAGTGAACATCGAGCCGGGTTCATTGGCAGCCAACTGTCCGCGTCCGTCCGCGCTTATCAATTGGAGGTCGATGCCGCCCGCATCCTTGAGGAGTTTTTCGTATTTTTCGCAAAAAGCAGAAATCTCCTCTTTTTTCAGGTCACCCGGAATCAGATGAATATTTTCCGGCAAAATATCCACCTCGTTGAACAGATATTCGTACAAATAGAGGTAATGACTTTGCAACTCGTCCTTCGAGAGCGGATAATACTCGGACTCGTTGAAGACGACCACGTTTTTGAAACTCAGCCCTTCCTTTTTGTGCAGTTCCACGAGCCGTTCATACACGCCCACCACCGA
>BNTU01000118.1 GCA_025996835.1 Bacteroidia bacterium | reverse complement strand
CCACGTAATAGGCGTGCTGCCCGTTGCGGTAAGCGTTTGGCTGTATGCCGTGCCTACGGTGCCTGCGGGCAATGAGGTGGTAGTAATAGTGGGTGCTGTGCCTGCGGGTGCAGCAGCGTTAATGGTAATGCTCAACACTTTTGTATCGTCAGGTGAAGTGCCATTTGCGGCTTGTACCGTAAAGGTTACCGCTGCTCCTGCTGTGGTGGGTGTGCCACTGATTTCGCCTGTGCTCGCATTCAAATTCAAGCCTGCGGGCAACGTGCCTACGGTTACCGACCACGTAATAGGTGTGCTACCTGTTGCGGTAAGCGTTTGGCTGTATGCCGTGCCAACTGTGCCTGCGGTTAGCGAGGTGGTGGTGATAGTGGGCGCTGTGCCTGCGGGCGGCACTGCCGTTACCGTTACTACCGCTACATTGCTCGTGTCCTTTGTTGTCTGTGCGCCGGTTGCGCCGGTGTTGGTATTGGTAACAACAACATAGTAGTACGCTGTGCCTACCGTCGCTGTTGAAGGCGTGTAGCTTGCAGCCGTTGAGCCGGTGAGCACCGTGCCGCCCGTGGTGCTGTTTGTGCCGTTGCTATACCATTGGTACGACAGCGTACCGCCATCGGCAAGGGGTGCTGCCAAAACGGTTAATGCTGCAGCCGCCTCACCCTCATCATACGTGGCTGTATCTTGCGGCTGTGTTGTGATGGCAGGCTTTTCGGCATCCACCAGCGCATTGACGATGACTACCGCTACATCGCTCGTGTCCTTTGCCGTCTGTGCGCCGGTTGCGCCGGTGTTGGTATTGGTAACAACAACATAGTAGTACGCTGTGCCTACCGTCGCTGTTGAAGGCGTGTAGCTTGCAGCCGGTGAGCCGGTGAGCACCGTGCCGCCTGTGGTGCTGTTTGTGCCGTTGCTATACCATTGGTACGACAGCGTGCCGCCATCGGTAGGGGTTGCTGCCGAAACGGTTAATGCTGTAGCCACATCACCCTCATCATACGTGGCTGTATTTTGCGGCTGTGTTGTGATATTAGGCTTTTCGGCATCTATGGGTTGAACCACTGTTACAGTAACTACATCGCTCGTGTCTTTTGCTGTCCTGGTGCCGTTTACACCATTGTTGGTGTTGGTTATCACCACATAGTAATAGTGTGAGCCTAAGGCAAGGTTGGCAGGTGTAGTGTAAGTAGCATTTGTTGTGCCTGATGGAGTTGAGCCACCCGTCTTAACAGCCGTAGTAGGCTTATACCATTGGTAAGTGAGCGTACCACCGTCACTTACAGATGCCCCTACCGTGAGCGTCGTATTAGTAGTGCCCTGTGTTACCGCGCCGCCTGTGGGTTGCGTGCCTATGGCAGGCTTTTCGGCATCCACTCTCACATCCCATTTAGCATAGAGTGTAGTGTCGCTTGTAACTAAACTGGTAGAAAAATTCCAAGCAGTGGTGTATCCTGCATCTATGTACCAAGCGTCAAAGATATACCCACTACGAGTAGGTGCGGAGGGGGCGGTAACTTTAGCGCCAGAGGCTACATATCTCAGAGAAACTGCACTACCACCCTGCGAATTAAAAGTTACACCTACTGCAGGTGCAATAACGATATTATCAATAGCAATAGGAGGGTTGGCACCACCACTGCCATCATTGACCCAACTCAAGACCAAGCGTTTTGTGACACCCGAATAGTCGATTCCCGGCAAGGTAACAGTTTCTTGTTGCCACGCACTTGATTTTCCCCAACGATTCAGTTCAGATGAACCTGTAAAAATTCCACCCGCTGTGGGGGTAAATGAATTTGGCGATAAAAATATCGACAAATAATCGTAGTACGTAGTTCCCCCACTGTTTGTTTCGCCCATACATTTCCAATCAAAGGTAAGCATGAATGGTCGGGTTACGGGCGATGCCGTAGGAAACGTAATGTCACGGTAGAGATGTGTTCTGCTGGCGGAATTTACGTCGTAACTATAGGTTGTGCCGCCATCGTAGGAAATGTAGGCGGCTTGGCTGCCGCTCTTAACAGCATTTGTGGCACTGCCTACATGCCATTGGTTGGCGTTGGTACCGCTACCGTTCACAAACGTCCAACCCGTTGTGCTACCTTCAAAGTCCTCCGAAAATACGGGGACTGTTTGTGCGTAAGCCGCCGCTGTTGTGCCGAGCAATACTCCCATCGCTACAAGGCACTTGAATAAATTTTTCTTTTTCATAACTGAAATAATTTTAAATTTTAAAAATTTTATTTTTTTTAATTTTCAATTTTCTATTTTTTTTACTAATTGATTTTGCGGGACAATCCCGCCATGAAGACATACAGATAAAGCCACACCAAGGCAAAAGCCCTGATGTGGCTGACTATATGTTGTCTGAACGAATTCTAATAATTTTGTTTGCCATTGTTTTAAAAGTTTATGGACTAAACTCTTAAACTCTGCAAACTATAAGCGTGTAACTGCTCGCGTGAATGCCTATTTTCAAACTCTGGCTCTGGTAAACCGCTTCCATCAAATAAGCCCGAACATTTCACGCCGCGGCGTGAATTTTCGCAACTTATTCTCGATGGAAATTTACCAGATTTCGAGTTCGAGAGAATAAGAGCTAATTCCTGTTTATCAATATTTATAATTCTAACTTTTCATTTTTATTACATTTATATTTGATGTTTAAAAAATCGCGATAGTTTAAATATGCAATCCGTATTGTTTTATCTGCGAAATGATTGGCAAATCGGACTGAAAATCATTTTTGCTGTAAGTGTGCGTTTCGATGATGGTTTCGTTGCCTTGCCGCATCACCATCAGTTTTACATCGGTATCTAACGACAAAAAATTATCCGGCAAAACGAGAGCCAAATCTATATCGCTGTCTTTGTGAAAGTTACCTTTGGCATACGAACCAAAAAGCCACGCATCAACGACATTGATACCCGCCTTTTTTACCTTTTCAAGATAACTCTTACTCAATTCTATAGCATCGTTTTTATCCATAATCTATACTCCTTAATTTTTTCCATCCATTCTGTTTTATAAGAGCCAAAAGCCCTGTTTATCACTATTTTATAATTCTAACTTTTCATTATATGTTGTTTTATTTCTTTGTTCAACGCGGCAAAGGTAAGCATTATTTTTGAATTGTGGATAATGAAAATGAATAATTTTGCACTATAGCGGCAAGTTGTGAGGGTCAAGCACTTGCAAACCGGCTATTACAGCATTGGTATCCATCAAATAATTTGGCGATTCCATTCTTTACGGCTTTGGGTTACATAATCCTGAAGGTCGTTGGCTATGCCTGAAGGCAATTTACCTGCATACTTTTCGGAAAGTTTTTGCGGCGGCTGTATCATTCTTCTCAATACTTTGATAATTCGCAAATCTTCCAGATTTTCTAAAAGGCTATAAGCCTTTTTATCATTTATTTGTACAAGCACTGTTTCCATCATTTTCCAATAAATTAAATGTTTCGGGGGCAAAGGTACGCATTATTTTTATTTATACCAATCCGAATACATCAAATAGTTCTTTGCGATTTTCTGATTGATTTCTTTGGACTGTTCAGTGTCCATTTTTTTGACGAATTTTGCCGGTGCACCTGCGTAGATGCTGCCGGCTTCCACTTGGGTGCCACTGAGGACGACCGCACCGGCAGCGACCAATGCGCCTTCGCCCACCACGGCGTGGTCGAGCACCACCGCATTCATGCCAATCAGCGCACCATCTTCGATTTTTGCGCCGTGCACCGTCACATTGTGCCCAATGCTCACATCGTTGCCTATCTCGGCAACGGATTTTTCATACAGCGTGTGAACCACCGCGCCGTCCTGAATATTCACGCGATTGCCGATGCGAATCGAATTGACATCGCCCCGCAGCACCGTGTTGTACCAGATGCTGCAATCGTCGCCAATCACCACATCGCCAATAATAGTCGCGTTTTCCGCAAGGAAAACATTTTTGCCAATTTGCGGGGTAAAGCCCCGCACAGATTTTATTAAAGCCATTGTTGTTTATTATTTTATACCTCAATTATTTTTTTTGTATTAAACGAAATATGCTCATTATGAGATACATACCCCAATTGATTGCTGACACACTGCGTGTTGCCAATCATTGTGTCAATATTCCGGTGCGAATGTCCGTAAATCCAGTAATCTATCGGGCTGTCGAAGATGAAATCGTGCAATTCGGACACAAATGCGCCGTTGATGCGACTGGTTTTAAATTCGTCCGACATACATAACACGCTGGGTACGTGGTGCGTTACCACAACTCGTTTGTGAGTAGTGCCGGCTGCAATGGATTTTTGGAGAAATGCTACCGCCTCTTGGTGCGCTTGATTGAACAAATGTGCCGTCAGCAGTCGCCCATTGTAGGCAATACGGTAAAAATCGGACACATTTTTTTCGGTAATAAACGCATTTTCGATGGGGATATTTGCCCAAAGTGTGGATAAAATGAAATCCACGTTTTCGATGGTGACAACGGTGTTGTGGTAGCATTTGACATTGGGGCGAATTTCCGCAATACACCCGCTCTGTATGGTGCCAAGGTCGCCACTTTTGTAAAATTCATGGTTGCCCGGAATCACCAGCGTCTGCTTAAAATTGTCCGCCGCCCAATCCCAAAACGGATGCGTGCTGTAACTCACATCATCAAAATAGCCAATATCGCCCGCCAACACCAGCACATCCCCAACAGGAATGAGTGGGTTGTCGTGCAAATAGCGCGTGTTGTCGCGAAATTCTAAATGCAAATCTGATGCGTATTGTATTTTCATAAATCTTGTGCAAAATTACATGAAAATTCTGAGATTTCCAAGCGCATGAATAAAAAGGGGTGTTTAATCGCTGCTGAATAACTGTTTTATTGGAAGTGATTTCACCGAAAACCAATTTGTTTCTGCAATTCACCCAAAATTTTTGCCCCGAATTCAGATTGTTTTGTACTTTTGTGCCTGATATGAGAAAATATATTGTTTTATTGTTTGTGTGCGTGCTGCTTGGCGGTTGCGGGGAAGATTTGATGCAGCGGGAGGTGGACACGGATATGCCCATCGTGGAAGGTTATTTGACGGAGGGGACGACCGGTGTGAGTGTCAAACTGTACAGTATGGAGGTGTATTTGGGCGACGATTACATCCTTTCCAAGCCCGTCGGCGGCTTGAATTTGACAATCAATGACCGGGAACTGACGGAATCTGCCACCGGCACCTATTCCCTGGCATTGGGCGAAGACACCCTCCGCGCCGGACAGGACTACACCCTGCAATTTGAATACCGCGGCAAAACGGTGAAGGCATCCACCGCCATTCCCCTGCCCGTGACCGGACTGAAAATAGAGCCGGAATATGTCGTACGCACCTCCTCCGACTACTTTTGGGATGCAGACACCACGCAAATCACCCTCTCGTGGGACAATCCCGACAACGGTTTCTACCAAATCTATGTGGATGCCTCCAACACGTCCTCCAATGCGTTTGACACCAATTTCAGAAGAAGGATGATGCAACCCGTGCAGGAGTCCTCTCACACGCTGTCGATGATGGATTTCAGGTCCACCGGCAACTATTTCATCTACGTCTATAGGGTGAATAAAGAGTACGTCGAACTCTACGAGCGCATCAGTTCCTCCGATTTAGCCAATCCGGTGAGTTTCATCGACAACGCGCTGGGCATTTTCACGGCGATGAGCGTGGCGCGGGTGCGGTTTGTCGTTAATGAATAAAGCAAAAAAAATGAGAACAAAAAAACTCATAACTCATAACTCATAACTCATAACTTTTTCGTACCTTTGCGCCCAAAAATTCGTAATTTTTAATTCGTAATTAAAAAAAACAATGGGAAGAGCATTTGAATACCGGAAGGCGACCAAGTTGAAGCGGTGGGGCAACATGGCGCGAGTGTTTACTAAATTGGGCAAGCAAATCACGATTGCCGTGAAGGAAGCGGGCGGCGACCCCGACACCAATGGGCGTTTGCGGGTACTGATTCAGCAGTCGAAGAAAGAAAACATGCCGAAGGAAAACGTGGAACGTGCCATCAAAAAGGCAACCTCCAAAGATTTCACCGACTACAAGGAAATGGTCTATGAAGGCTACGGACCGTTTGGCATCGCGATTGTGGTGGAAACGGCGACCGACAACACCAACCGCACCGCCGCCAACATACGCAGCTATTTCACCAAATTTAGCGGCTCGCTGGGCATCACGGGCAGTTTGCAATTCCTGTTCGACCGCAAATGTGTCTTCAAAATCACCCCCAAAGACGGCGTCGATTTGGAAGATTTGGAACTGGAACTCATTGACTTGGGCGTGGACGAAGTGGAACGCGACGAGGAGGAAAACGTCATTCTCATCTACGGCGAATTTCAATCCTACTCCGCCATCCAAAAATATCTGGAAGAAAACGGCTACGAAATCCACAGTGCCGAATTTGAACGTATACCAACTGATTATAAGGAAGTTACAGAAGAGCAACGCACCACAATCGACAAACTGTTAGAAAAATTTGAGGAGGACGAAGACGTGCAAAACGTGTTCCACAATATGCAGTGAGCATCTTTAATCACACTTTTGAACACTGAAATATGGCTGAAAAATTTGGAAAAACATGGTGGGGTGAGCATTGGTTGCACTCGTTGGAAAATGTGGATTTCGACAATCGTCTGCCACGAGGTGCCTCCTACGCACGAAGCGGGCATGTGAAAAGCATAAAAATTGCCGGCAACCAAATTGTGGCGAAGGTAAAAGGAAGTCGGACGACACCCTATACGGTAGCTATCGAGGTCCCGATTTTTCCGGAAGCCAAAATATCTCAGTTGATGGCAAAAATCATTGAGCAACCCGCACTGATTTCCAAACTGCTAAACCGCGAACTCGACCCAAGTATCTTGACTATTGCCGATGAAATCGGACTAAAAGTGTTTCCAAAGCAGTGGAAAGATTTTGAAATGGACTGCTCATGCCCCGATTGGGCGGTGCCTTGCAAGCACCTGGCAGCAGTTATTTATATGTTGAGCCGCGAAATAGACAACAATCCGTTTTTGGTGTTTGCTATCCACAACGTGAATTTGCTCGACGAACTCAAAAAGCGCGATGTGTTTATCGCCGACCAACAGAAAACGGAAATTCCAACACTTGATAGTCTGCTATGCACCACTAAAAGCCCCCCTACCCCACTCAGTGGGATGGGAAGTCCCCCTGAGGGGGATTTAGGGGGCTCCGCTGTTGATTTCTCCCAGCTCCAAAACATCTCCGAAGCCTTAGTGCAACTGCTGCCCGATGCGCCACCGTTTTATCCTGCGGGCAATTTTCGCGAAAAATATGCCTTACAGTTGAAACATGTTGCGAAAGAAGCCGCACGCATTCTCACCGGCAAATTGGATTTTAATGCCGTTTTTTCTCTGTCGGACAAACATTTTTTGACTAACCGTTCCGTGCTGAGTTTAACGCTCGATGTCAATAATCAACTGTATATCAGTGGTGAAAACCACACTTGCGTAAACTCAAATTTGCTGATTCCCGCACTTTTCAAACTCGCGCCCAATTTTATGGCTGATTTTGAGCCTTCGGTGGCGGCGTTGCACAAAATCTTGTTTGCTTCGTTGCATTTGCTGGCAAACGGCATGATTATTCCGCAAATTATGCAGTTG
Organism: Bacteroidia bacterium; assembly: GCA_025996835.1. Taxonomy (GTDB): domain Bacteria; phylum Bacteroidota; class Bacteroidia; order Bacteroidales; family Azobacteroidaceae; genus Azobacteroides. Next base: position 1,252 of record BNTU01000118.1, on the reverse strand, counting down.
GAGAGCAAACGGTTTGTTGTTCGTTGGTTGCCTGCCGTGATGGATAGTCGGGTTAAGACGGTTGTTGAGAAACTGTCCGAAATTTTGCCTGCCGACTTGTTGCTTGCACAAAAAATGGTGCGAAAAAAGGAGCAATTAGTATTGATTGAAAACCAAACAACCGAGCTTTTGTCGCTGTTTATCAGCAATATAGTCACACGGTTGTCTAAATCGTCGCAGCATGATTTGTTTGAAGATTTGTTTTTCAAAAACACATCCTACGCTTTTTCCGGCGTGGGCGAAAATGCGTTGAGCGGCGGCATCAAAGTCTGGTTAGACCGCTATTATCTGACGGCAGACGCTTACAAGCCCGTCATCACGGTGTCGGAACTGCCTGACGAAGAGTTCGATGTGCAGGTTAGCATTGAGGATACTTCTGCGCCCGACCGGATGCCCATCACGCTTGCTAACATCCTGAAACAGAAGCAATACGAGAAGCAGCGGTTCAAAATTTTGCAGGGCGTTTCGCTCCTGACACCGTTTATTCGCGGCTTGGATACGCATATCAATTTGGGTGGCGATGCACCTATTCGCTTCAATAACAGTGAGTTTGCTCCCTTTTTGGTGGAGGTGCTGCCTGCCATTCGGTTGCTTGATGTCAAAATTATGCTGCCTAAGGCGTTGCAGGAACTTTTGCGTCCGAAAGTGTCCGTCAAGTTGAAAAAAAATACGGACAGTCAGGGCTTTTTGCGTTTGGATGATTTGCTCTCGTTTGATTGGCAAGTGGCTGTGGGCGACAAAGTTATCGCTCCCGAAGAGTTTAATAAACTGATGCGCAATGCTTCGCGACTGTTCAAATTTAAGGAGAATTATATTTATGTGAGCGATGCCGATATTGAAAAGCTCAACAAGGCGTTTGCAAATGCTAAACCACTCAGTTCCTATCAGTTACTGCAAACAGCATTGGCGGAAGAATACGCAGGTGCACCGATTGCACTGACCGATGAAGTGCGCCATTTAATTCGCGAACTCACCTCCACCGACGACGTTCCGCTGCCACAAGGCTTGAATGCGCAACTTCGCCCCTACCAGCAGCGCGGTTTTTCGTGGATGTATCGCAACAGTCGCATCGGTTTCGGCAGTGTCATTGCCGACGACATGGGGTTGGGGAAAACGCTGCAAGTCATCTCCATCTTGCTGAAATTCAAGGAAGAAAACGCTATCGACAACAAACACAAGGCACTCGTGGTGGTACCCACAGGGCTTTTAACGA
>BNTU01000117.1 GCA_025996835.1 Bacteroidia bacterium | reverse complement strand
ATTAAAATGTTGCTTCATGAGAATTTTCTTCAATACATTTCCAATATTCGGATAAAGATTGGCATCTGCTCCTCCTGATATTCCTACACGTACCTCCGAACTGCTGTTTCCGCCAAGTACAGGACGGTCGTTGATTAAGGCTACTTTCACCCCCAACTGTGCCGCCGTAACTGCCGCACAAACGCCTGCAACACCTCCACCGACGACCACCAAATCATAATGCCCCACATCTTGTACATTGATATTCAACTTATTCCGGCGAAAATCCGACAGCGTTTGGATGTCGGAAGGCGGAACGAATGACTTGTCTTTGGTGAAAAAAATCGCATCGCAACGCCCGTTGAAACCGGTTAAATCCTGCAAAGCGATTTCCGTTTGTTTGTTTTTGATACTCACTTTTCCCGCTTCCTGCCACATCCATTGTGTTCCTGTGTTTCCCAAAACAACCGGATGTGCCTTTCCGTTGATTTTTACCTTAAATTGTCCCGGTCCTGCTCCTTTATACCATGGTGCCGTCCAGTTAAAGGTGCGTACCCACAAATGGTAAGTTCCTGTTTCCGGAAATTCTACCGTTGTGCGGGCGTCAGCTACGACTTTTCCCAATCCGTGAGCCATCAGATAGGGTGAGCCCATCTGGTCCATAAATTGCTGGTCGAGGACCCAGCCGCCTCTGTCGGCAAAACTTTCGGCTTCGATAAAAACATCGGTTGGATGGGCACTACACACCAGAAAAATGGCGGTAAATGCGACTAATAAGGTAAATTTGTTCATAAAATTTATTTTAAAATTATAAATAAAACTTCGGGGATTTTTATTATCCCCGAAGTTTTAAAAAATAGACTAATAATAGGTGACGCTATAGACTTCTATTTCCCACAAGCGGGGTCGGTTGTCCGAAACAGGATCATATTGAGGTATCAAATACCTGACCTTATCGGTTGAAACGCTTGTAAATTCCTTATAGTAAATCGTAGGATCTGCCGTCGCACGATTATTCTCTTCGGAAACTACAGTCACCCAAGTGCCGCCATCATTCACCTGTAGCCGGAATGTATAATCATTTCCAGCACCTCGCCATGTTTGAAAAGCATTGATGGCGTATGTACCCCCTAAATCAATTTCAATCCAGTGCTCGTTGTTTGAAGCATCCCCCACCCATCTTGAGCTACCGGTTACTATCCCGTCAACTGCATAGTTTCCTGTTTGGGTCGCGTTATTTTCGTCGCTCCAAGTGACAGTTTTTCCCCGAGAGACAATGATTGGCATAGAACGTATATTGATTTTTTGCGGCTCGGTGAAAAAAGTGTCTATCGCCGTCGGCTCAGGCAAATACAGCGTTTGATATGTCATGGGCGAAGTCAGTTGCACGTCGGGAACAGTCATGGGGGAAATTATCTCGTCGCTTTTATACCGTACGCTATCCGGTTCACCGGCGGTATTGGTGTAACGAAGAATGATACCAAATTCATCGTTGCCGGTAGCCCCTGCCCATTGAAGCGTCACATTATTTCCAACCGCCTCTTCGGCACTAATCAGCGGACGGTTGGTCAACCTGTCCTGATATGTCTGTCCATACACATTGACGTTGCCCTCCACTACGACGGATTTTTGATTTTTATCGTCCCATACCACGAACTTAAGCGTGTAGCTGCCTTCAGCAATGGTTTTGTCATTTTTGCCGATATATCTTTCAAAAGTGGAGTCAGGCGGATGAACAAGTACGGGAATTTCCAACGATTCTCTTCCCTGCAACCAAGAAATATTCAAATTCTTGGCGCGGGGATCGGAAACCCGATATTGCAACAGCAGCCGCTCATTTCCGGGGAAAAGTTTGAGTGAATCTACTTTCCCGATATAAATGATTTCACCATTTTCAAAATAGGATTCATGTTTGTCGTTCATCTCGGCACAACTGCCCAGTAGGCAGCCGACACATATTACTAATAATAACTTTTTCATATTTTTATTTTTTTTTTAATTGTTTAATTTTCATTTTTTTACTCCTGTGGCACGCTCGTATCGCCCCAAAATTTTATTTCAGACACTTGCAACTCCCACGTCCCCGTCCAAGTCACTAAGGATTTGAATCGGAAATAGCGTATTACAGGTAAATCCTCAATAGGAAAAGGAAACAGAATTTCTTCACCGGCAGTGGCATACACATAGTCTTCATCGCCTTCTACTACAATAGTAGTTTTTCCCGACGGACGGATGGATTCCCAATAAGGAAGTGGGGTGAGCATGATCCATTCCGAATCGGGCGATTCGGGATTATTGGCTACAACCGGATCATTAGTACCAAATAATTGAACTTGTCTCGAGTGACGCAAGCGGTATAAATAACCTGACCGACTCCAAAAACGAAAACGCGACAATTTGACTTTTACTCCGAGATCTACGCCAAAATATGGCTGGATTGGCTGATTAGGATCAAACGTATAGTTATCTGAATTTATTTCTACACCATCCCACATTACACTCATGGGTGAGGGGTAGTTGGTAGTCAATCTGCTGGATTTGGGTAAAGGGATAAACTTGCTTGGGTCAAGTTGGGCTTCAAACCATGGTGTCAATGTCTTCTTCAGCGTATCGGAATAATTGCCGTACAAATCCCTGACGCAAAAGGCAAAATTTGACTGTTTTGATTCCTGTCCGCGGACGGCTTGCGCCACATTGGCGGTTGATGAATAGATGTTTTCGACACTCTCGAAAGTTCCTTCATCGTTTTGTCGCAATGCAGTGAACACGATATCCTCTTTCAACGGGTTTTGCCATTCAACGGAGAATCCGCCCCAATCTTCCTCAATATTCAATGATTCCAATATGGCATGAATAGGCGAGTCTTCCGGATGAATGTCCACCTCAACAGGTTGAGACTCGTTTTGACTCCTGTCCACCGATACGAGTTTTACCTTTGTGGGCAGTGCTCGGCTATACCCTTTAATGGTCAGACTGTTGGAAAAAACAGAGGACTTTACCTCCTGCGTAATGCCGTTGGACGGCTGATAGATGCACTTTACATACAACAAATCCGACTCGTCCGGCAACTGATAGGTGATGGTTGCACCACCCGGAAAATTGACAACCGCCGTAGGACTCACCTGCTGCGGCGCAGTACTGTCTGTCGGAAACTGACCTCTCTGCTCTTCGGTACAAGCCGAAAACAGAAGACTGCTGCTCAATACAGCGAAAATTGAATGTTTAATTCTACTTTTCATAACTTTTAATTTTTAAATTTTTATTCTTTTGTCTGAATTTTTGTCTTGAACCGTGATTTTAATAAGATTTTCAGGATTACCAAGATATTTGTATTCATCATGCTAATCTTGTAAATCTTGTGAAAATCGTGGTTCAGACAATTTTACCATCCCGGATTTTGAATCAAATTACCGTTGCTTCTTAAATCCGCATCCTTGATGGGCCACAAATACTCTTTATTGGTAAAACGGGGCGTTTCAATCGTTAGTACATTGTAATAATCGGCTGTTGTCGCCGGTGTCGTTGTCAGAGTGCTCCACCCTCTTATCGGCTGATTCAGCAAGTCGGCGGCAATTTTCCATCTGCGGATGTCCCAGAAGCGTTTGCCTTCAAATGCCAGTTCAATCATTCGCTCCTGGCGGATGATGGCACGCATCCCGACTTGGGTCGCCGGTTTTGTATCAAGTCTTGAATAATCCCTCCAACTCTCTTCTACGCCTTTCAATCCGGCACGTTCCCTTACCAGGTCAATATATGTATATACATCGGCATTGGCAGTGGGAGCGTTAAGACTTTCGTTCAGTGCTTCTGCATACAGCAGATATAGGTCGGCTAACCTGAAAATGGGGAAACTGCTTCTGACGGCAGTCGCCGCTTGTCCGCTACTGTTTCGCGCTGTTTCGAAATGCGAGGCTTTCTTCGGATAGTAACCCGTAATGGAATAGCGTAATCCTATCTTATTGCCGCTGTCTTCTCCTTTTTTCATGCGGAGTACCCATGAGGTTGTGCCATCGGGATTGGTTATTCTGGAGCCGGTGGTGGCGGCAGTACTTCCGTTCCCGAACCATACGCCTCCGTCAAATCCCAAATTGGCATAAAAGCGCGGCTCTCTGTTCAGGTGCAGTTTGGCTGTTTCAAAACCCGGTTGTACATAATACCTATGGTCTGTCGGAGCCGCTTCCGTCTTATAGCGGTTGGGATAATCATACTGGGGGTCTTCGTCTATAGGCACGCCCCGGTTTGAATAAAACAATTCCGCCATGCGGAGCGTAGGGCTTAAGATAGGAGTCCCGTATGCGTCATTAGTCGCAAAATAGGGCATGGAAAACCATGAGTAACTCCCATCGACCGCATTATTGTGCGTATCTCCCCATATTATTTCCTTGTTCCACCTATCCGTAACAACATGCCGACATGACATGATACGTTTGGTCGTATCGGACAAGGCAGAATAACGGGTATCGGTAAACTCATACAATTGGTTAATACCGGCTAATGCACAAGTATCAATGGCATTTTTGCAGGCAACAGCCGCTCTTGCCCATTTGAGCGGGTCCTTTTCCGCTTTGAACAGGTGCACGCCCCGATTGTCCACCATGTCGGCATAATCGCCGTTTCCATTGAATAAATCGCTTGCTGCCATCACCAACAGTTCTGCTCTGATACAGAGGGCTATCGGTTGGGTAATTCGCCCCATCTCACTGCTGATATCGAGAATAGTCAAGGGCAAATCGGGGATGGCTTCATTGATGAGTTGAGCAATGTAATCCACGCAGTCGTCAAATGGCTCACGGTAAACGCGCACTTCGTCTGTGCCTGCCGAAATGGGAAGGTTTTCCTTGATTAACGGAATAGGACCGTACATGCGCAACAAGTAATAATGGTAATAGGCTTTCAGAAATTTGACTTCGGCAATCCACTTACTTTTGTCAGTAGTGAGTAAATCAGGTCCCACCTTGCCGATATTTTCCAAAAATACATTGCAGTCCCGAATGGCACGGAACAGTGCTCTGCCGTCATTCGCCCCGTTCCAATAGTCCAACAGGGGATTGTCGGTATTTTGCCTGCCTTGTTTGATATGAAAGGCTCTGAAATCGCCGTTCATATAAAAATAATAATTGGCGTCTTCCTGCGACCAAATATCGTCTCCGCCCATGATGGCCGGGTCGCTTGCAGGACTTCCAAAAGCCGGCAAATAGGTATAACAGGTAAACAGGTATTTTTCCGCACCCACCCTGTCGCGGAATGCATAATCGATGGTGGCAACATTGTCCGGCACCACATCCAGATAATCTTCACACGATGGAAAAAGGCACATCGCCGCAACCATGAATGTACAGACGTGGCACGCCACGTTTCTACAGACGTGGCACGCCACGTTTCTACAGACGTGGCACGCCACGTTTCTACAGACGTGGCACGCCACGTCTCTACTGCTTTTATAAATATTTTTCATTTTCATATTCTTATTTTTTAAATTATTTATCATACTAATCAAATTAATCATACTAAAATCACAGTTCAGACAATCAAATTAATCATATTAAAATCACAGTTCAGACATTAAAATGATATTTGAAGCCCCAGATTAAACACTCTCTGAACAGGATACCCCAGCCCATTACCCGCCATTTCAGGGTCCCACAACTTAAATTTACTGAAAGTAAGTAAATTTGTACCGCTTACATAAATGCGCAAATTGGACACTTTGACTTTTTCAGTAGTGCTACGGGGAAGGGTATAACCGATTTCCGCCGATTTCAGGCGCATAAAGGAGCCGTCGCGCATAAACCAGGTGCTTTTTTCCGCATAGTTGTTGCTCACCATTTTGTCGGAAAATCGGGGAAACAAAGCATAAATGTCCTTGTTGGCTTCCGTCCAATGGTTGTCTGCATACGCCTGTAACAGTGCATTTTGAGACCTCACTGCGCCATCGCCGTCCGTATCTATGAACGGAACGGTGGATGGGTCGCTTGCGGAAGTGGCAGTATTAATCCAGAACGATTCCTGCGCCAGCCCTTGGAAGAAGAACGAAGCATCGAAAGACTTGTATCCGGCGGACAGCCCGAAACCGTAGATGATTTGCGGCTCTGTCGGATAACCGATGGGCACCATGTCCAAAGACGTGATTTTGTCGTCGCCGTTCACATCGCGGTATTTGATGTCACCACCGGCATATTTATCCGACCCGATGTTCTGTACCGGCGAATTGGCTACTTCCTGGTCGTCCACAAACAAACGCTCTGCCAAATACCCCCATTGCTGCGACACCGACTGTCCTATTTTAGACAACCAGGGAGTCAGCCTGTTATCGACTTCCTCGTATTCGGTATATTTGGTGACGGCATACGTGAAATTAGCCCTGCCCGTGAGCCAAAAATCTTTTGAAATACTGTGCTGATAATCAACGGAAAGGTCTATTCCCTTGCCGTCGGCTGCACCAAGATTTGCTTGCGGTGTGGCTTGCAATCCCATGGTGGAGGGAATATCGGTTCTTTTCAACAGAATACCCTCCCGATTTTCGGTATAATAATCGGCAATGATTTCAATTTTATCAAACAAACCCAATTCTACGCCAAGGTTCATCTTGCGGGATGTTTCCCAGGTAACCAGTTCATTGGCATAGGTGGTTGTACCTATTCCATTGCGGGTGTATCCAAATTCATTTCCAAAGGTATAACCACGTCCGGTAGCATTCATATCCACGTCCGACAAGTAAAAAAAACGTTCTGTTGCCGCACCGATAGCGTCATTACCGACCAAACCATAAGTCCCTTTCAGTTTCAGTTTGGAAACGGTCTTTTTGAGATCGTAGCTCCAGAAATTTTCATTGGAAATGATCCAGCCTAAACCGGCTGACGGGAAAAATCCGTAGCGGTAACGTTCGGCAAACCGCTCGGAGCCATTGTATCCAAAATTAAATTCCGCAAAATATCTGCTGTCGTAAGCATAAGTCGCTCTACCCGACACGCCCTGATTTCTGGACGGCAATGATAACTGCAATGTTGTGGCATTTCCTTCCAAGACGTTTCGCCGCGTATAAACCACTAATCCGCTGACAGCGTGTTTGTCCGCGAAGGTATGGTCGTAATTGGCAGCAAGTTCAATGTAGGTAGTCGTCTTCACTTGTTTAGCTCCTTCTTTGTACTCAAGAAATTCGGTTCCCCTTGTGGGATTCAGATTCTGCAATTGATACACATCAGGCGTATATCGGTCGTAGTTGGCTACACTGTAATAAAACGGATTGTAGTAGCGGTCAACGTCAAAATAAGAATACCGGTTGGTGCTGAAAAGCCCTCTCAGGTTCAAGCCCTCGGTGATGAAATCAAGTTTTTGTTTTGCCTCGAACTGAGCCATCATCAGCGATTTGCTATATTCCTTATATCCTTTCACCATATCAGCGTATGGATTGATGAAATCTGCCGCTGTACCGTCATTTCCAAAAAGGATGTGCTGCGTATGTAGATTGGCGTCGTCGGGTGCATAATATGCCGGAAAACGGACAGGGTCGGAGCGCATCACCTTCTGGTACAGGGCAGTACCGCCGTCGATAGGTCCCTGATAATCGTCGAATGTGCCCTGCAAACGGACCACCGCTTCCGTTGTCTTCGTCACGTTGATGTTTACATTCGACCGCAACTGGTATTTTTTCAAGTCAATATTGTTGTTGAAATTATTGAGCCCGTTCGTTTTCATCATACCATTGTCCTGATTGTAGGTAGCTGCAATGTAATAGCGCGCTACCTTGCCGCCGCCGCTGACATTAAAATTGGCGCGATAGTTCATTGTATAATCATTGAACAGCATATCGTACCAATCATTGGCAGGATAGATATACTGATTCCTGTCCGGATTTGCAGTATTGTCGATTTTTGCCTGTGAATAAGGTATAGCCCCATATTTGTCTCGCGTCTGCACTGCTTCATTGTACATCCGCATATAGGTAATCGGGTCGGCTAATTTCACCTTTTGGGTTGGCGCAGACATGGAACTTTCCACCCTGAACGAAATTGATGCAGCACCTTCCTTTCCTTCCTTGGTTGTGATAAGAATTACACCATTTGCGCCGCGTGCACCATACAAAGCCGTAGCTGCCGCATCTTTCATGATAGAAAAACTGGCAATATCGTCGGGCTGCATCCGCGAGAGGTCGGCGGATGTCATTTCCACCCCGTCGATGAGTATCATCGGTCCGTTGGCATAAGCAAGCGAAGTGACGCCGCGCACAAAGAAGCTGGCATCGTCCTGCCCCGGCTCGCCGCTGCGCTGGTAGGAAACCAGACCTGCAATACGTCCCGCAAGGGATGTGGAAAGGTTGCTGCTCGGCACCTTCAGGTCTTTCATGTTCACGGTAGTGATAGACGACACCACACTTTCTTTCTTCTGCTTACCGAAAGCCACCACCGTCACTTCATCCAACTCATTCGACTTGGGCTTGAGCGGAATCACAAAATTCGCCTTGTCGCCCACCGTCACAGTGTAGAGGTCATACCCCAAAAAAGAAACTTCCAAAACATCCGTCGGCGAAACGTCTATTTTGAATGAACCATCCATGTCGGTCACTACTCCACGAGAGCTCCCTTTGATGGTGATGGTGGAACCGGGGACTCCAACTCCGGTTTCATCGTACACGAAACCGGTAACGGTCTTCGTCCCTGACGAGGGAATCGCCACCTCAATAACCTGCGCCGCCTCTTGCGGTGCCTCATGCGCTGTTTCAGCGCAAATTCTTTGCCCCCCCCCCCCCAAGAGGATGCTACTTAACAACAAAGGTTTTACAAAATTTGCAAACTTTTTGTTTTTTGTTTTTTTTTTCTTAAAAATTACTTTTAATGTGTAAAAAAATTTTTTGTAAATTGCCACCATACAAATTCGGCGAGAAAGGGGGGGAAAATTTTTGGTTTGAAATTGGATTTTGAA
>BNTU01000116.1 GCA_025996835.1 Bacteroidia bacterium | reverse complement strand
TCGCAAAATGACGAGCCGTTTCGGTTTTTCCACACCCTTTGGGACCCCGAACCAACACAGCACCGGAGCGTTTTAACCGACCCTCTAATTCATCATCAACATACCTAAATTTATAGCCCATAACTGCATTGTAACGTGTATTCGTAAAAATATAAGCATTTCATTCGTAATTTTGTAAGCATTTCATTCGTAAAAATATCAATATTTCATTCGTAAAAATGTAAGCATTTCATTCGTAATTTTGTAAGTTTTCCGGCTGCAAAAGTATAAAAAAAATTTGGAATGAACCAATTTTTAAAATAAAAAAAAACTCATAACTCATAACTCATAACTTTTTCGTACCTTTGCACTGTTTTTAAAATTATAACGATGAAACGTATCCTTTTTTTAGTGGCGATTGCATTTATCGCCGGTGGTTGTAATGAAGATGCTCCCACTGCAATAGTGCTTCCGGGCAGTATTCAGGGGAAAATCACTGACATTAAGACGCGCAGTGTCATCCCTGCTGCCGATATCATCTTGGAATTGGGCGATTTGACATTGCACACCACAACGGACAGCAAGGGCATCTATCAATTCGATGAATTGACCCAGTCAGGGCGAGGCGGACTGCATATCACAGCCCGTAATTATGCCGACATCTCAAATTATGACGTCGTCGTAAAAGCCGACACCACCACTACGTGTAATGTGGAGATGTCTCCCCAAGAAGAGGCAATGCGTGTGGTGGACATAGAAGATGTGACAAAAGATGTGAGTGTACTTGATTTTGGCAGCACAGATGAAACACAGGAATTTAACATTGTGAACGAAAGCACTAAAAAGTTTGAATGGGAAATTATCAACTCCACTAAGAAACCGTGGGTGAGCATAATAAGTATGGAAAGGGGAATTCTCACCCCGGCAGCTTCGCAGCCAATCGTTATTACCATCGACCGGAATCAGTTGGAGCCGGGTGAAAACACAACATATATATATGTGGTGTCTTACGAAGCCAGTGGTATCAAAAAACTGCTGCTGAGAGCAACTCGTTTATGAAATTTTTATTTGTAGTGCAAGGAGAAGGGCGCGGACATCTGACTCAGGCGATTACACTGGCGAAGATGCTGCAAAAGCACAATCACAGTGTGTGTGCGGTGCTGGTGGGCAAAAGCAACAAGAGCGAACTTCCCGCTTTTTTCTACAAAGAAACACCGGCACCGATTCAGCGGTTCCACAGCCCCAATTTCCCGCCGCCAAGTGGTACAGACCGACCCAAAACAGGGGCGACTATCGGCTACAATCTGGTACGCATCCCGCGCTATATCAAGGGTTTAATGTTCGTCAAACGGACAATCAGAGAGTTGAAGCCCGATGTGGTCATCAATTTTTATGAAATGCTGATGGGGTTTGCTTATTTGCTGTTTCCGCCCAAGGTGCCGTATGTTTGTGTTGCCCATCAATATGCGTTTTTGCATCCTGAGTATCACTTTCCGGCGGAGGATAAGTCGCAATTGTTCAGTTTGAAATTAGTAACGCGCGTAACTTGCCTCCGTGCAAAAAAAATGTTCGTGCTGTCCATTGCCAATAACTCCCGTGCCGATGCAGATTCCCGTTTTGTGTTTGTGCCGCCACTGTTGCGCGAGGAGGTTTTCAGGCAGACAGCCACGCAGGGCAACTATTTGCACGGCTATCTGCTGAACGCAAACTATGCCGAAAGCATCATCGCATGGCAGAGGCAACATCCGGACGTGTCCATGCACTTCTTTTGGGACAAAAAGGGCACAGAAAAGGAAACGGTCATCAACGACCGGCTGTCGTTTCACCAATTAGACGACAAACTATTTCTGGACTATATGGCGGGCTGCAAGGGCTATGCCACCACAGCCGGTTTTGAGTCGGTGTGCGAGGCGGCTTACCTCGGCAAACCCGTTTTGATGGTGCCGACACACGTCGAGCAGGCTTGCAACGCCCACGAATTTTCCCAAGCCGGCTTTGGCATCGCTGCCGCTCACTTCGATTTAGAGGCACTGCTCGCTTTCACATCCCAATACCAACCCAACCCCGCATTTCGAGCCTGGGTAGAGCAGTCCGAAGAGCGGTGGCTAAAAGCCTTGGAGGTATGAAACGCATTGCAGCACACCATATAATAATGCCGTCCGGCAAAACATTAGATATGCACTATGCAGAGCTGGACGACAACAACAATCTCGTGGGGGTTTTCCCGCTGCAAGGCGAAATGGAGCGAACAGTGTTTCACAGTGGGACAATTAATTTGGGAAAAAGGGTGCACTTCTAAGAACGACCAAAATGTATATGTTTTAATCAGAAAAAACACTATCTTTGCAACCAAAATTCAATTACTTGTCGAATGCAGCACTTTACACTACTCAAAGCCTTTCCAAATGGCGGGCGCGTCGAACTCATGGACGGATTTGTCAAAAAATCCGACTATGAAGATTTATTGTTGATTGCCAATTTCTTTGCGCAGCAAGGGCATCTTGTGCTAATCCCAACCGAAGTGCATTACAAAGATGCAAAATACAGCTTTTATATAAACAACAATAGGAAACCGAAGTTTCCTATTGCTGTTACGTACAGTAACGGTACCAATCCGTCCTGCGGGTGCCTATCCGTAGAAAGACCTCGATATCTTCTCTGTTTCCAGTCCGTGTCACAATTGGCTACGACCTTATCTTTCCGATATCTGCTGCAAAGGTACGACAAATTTTTGCAACTGCAAAAAAAATATTTTCAAAAATATTTTTTTGGCAGTTTTTTTTACCAAAAAACAATGTTATTTGGCATAATATTTGTTACCTTTGCAGCGTGAAACAATATGGTAAAAAAAAGACAATATAATGATGATGAAAAAGAAAATTTCAACTGAGGTGCGGGACATCTTGATGTTTGGTAAGGAAGAAGCCGGTCGCTTACATAACCCACAGGTGTCTATTGAGCACATTTTGCTCGGTATGTTGCGCGACGAACAGAACACGGCGTCGTTGCTGATGCGCCGGTTGGGTGTGGATGCCAATGCCCTGAAACAGACATTAGACAATGCGATGTATCAAGAAGGCAGCTATGTGGCTGAAAGTCAGTTGACGGTGGACAAAAGTGTAGATACGCTGCTGCGTGTGAGCGTGTTAGAGTCTATTCACATGAATCGCGATGAGATGGATGCGGAACATTTGCTGCTGGCGATGTTGCGCAATCAGGACTCGCTGGCTTACCGCGTTTTGACTGAGTATAATGTTGATTATCAACGTGTTTACGAAGCCATTGCAGCCCTTCGCGGCGATGTGCCACAGGCAGCTGCTATAAATAGCGAAGATGGACATAGCACCGATGAGGCTCCGTTGAACAATAATAAGAAAACCGCCACAGCGACTGCCACCGCTACCGCGACTGCCAAAGATGCGGCGAAAACAGCCTCTATCCCCAAAAAATCGAGTACGCCCACCATCGACCTATTCAGCACCGACCTGACACACGAGGCGGCAGAGGGGCGTTTGGACATTGTGGTGGGACGTGAAACCGAGATTGAACGGCTGTCGCAAATCCTCAGTCGCCGCAAGAAAAACAACCCCGTGCTGATTGGTGAGGCAGGCGTAGGCAAATCGGCTATCGTGGAAGGTCTGGCAATACGCATTGCCAAGCGGGAGGTGTCGCGGATGCTTTTTGACAAGCGCATCATCAATTTGGATATGACTGCCATAGTGGCAGGTACGAAATATCGCGGGCAGTTTGAGGAGCGCATACAGGGTATTCTGATGGAGGCTTCGCGCAATCCGGATGTCATCCTTTTTATGGACGAAATTCATACGATGGTGGGCGCAGGCAGTGCCAGTGGTACGATGGATGCGGCAAATATTCTCAAACCGGCGTTGGCAAGCGGTGCCATTCAGGTCATCGGCGCCACCACGATGGACGAATATCGCAAAAGCATCGAACGGGATGCAGCGCTCGAACGGCGTTTCCAAAAAATCATCGTAGAACCCACCACAGCGGCAGAAACGCGCAAAATTTTGGAAAATATCAAGCCGCAATACGAGGAGCACCACAATGTGGAATACACTGAGGAGGCATTGGATTTGTGCGTCAAATTGACCGACCGCTATGTCACCGACCGCAATTTCCCCGACAAAGCCATTGACGCGATGGATGAGGCAGGCTCGCGCACCCACATTGCCAATATCGAGGTACCCACCGAGATTGAGACGATGGAAAAGCAAATTGTCGAAATCCGGCAACGTAAAGTGGAAGCAGCCGAAGAACAGAATTTCGAGCTGGCAGCAGGCTACAGGGATGCCGAACGCGATTTGACCGTGCGATTGGAAGAGGCACAAGCCAAGTGGAAAGACGGTTTGCAAGTGAGCAAGCAGACAGTGGATGCTGACAAAATGGCAGAGATAGTGGCACAAATGTCAGGCATTCCCGTTTCGCGTATCGCCAAATCCGAAAGCAAGAAATTGCTCGACATGGAGAAAGAACTGACAAGCAAAGTGGTGGGTCAGGCAGAAGCCGTCCGCCAGATGGTCAAAGCCATTCAGCGCAACCGCGTGGGCTTGAAAGCCTCCGGAAAACCCATCGGCACGTTCCTTTTCTTAGGTCCAACGGGTGTCGGCAAAACCTATTTGGCAAAAAAAGTGGCAGAATATCTGTTTGATTCGGAAGACGCGCTTATCCGCATTGATATGTCGGAATACATGGAAAAAATGAGCGTGTCGCGCCTGATTGGAGCACCTCCGGGCTACGTCGGCTACGAAGAAGGCGGGCAACTGACCGAAAAAGTGCGCCGCAAACCATACGCTGTGGTGCTGCTGGACGAAATCGAAAAAGCACATTCGGATGTCTTCAACCTGCTGCTGCAAGTGATGGACGAAGGACGACTGACCGACAGCATGGGGCGCGTGATTGACTTCAAAAACACGATTCTCATCATGACTTCCAACGTAGGCAGTCGTCAGGTGAAGGAATTTGGAAAAGCCATCGGCTTCGCATCTGCCAGCCAAAAAGCATCCGAAGCGCAAGACAAAGCACAAATCGACAGCATCATAAAAAAGGCTTTGAACAAAACATTCACCCCCGAATTTCTGAACCGCGTGGACGACATCATCACATTCGACCAGTTGAGCAAAGACAGCATCAACCAAATTATCGACATCGAATTAGACCATTTCTACAAGCGCGTGAAGGAGTTGGGCTACGACCTGACTATTTCGGACACTGCCAAAGAATTTATCGCCTCCAAAAGTTATGATGCACAATATGGTGCACGACCGCTGAAACGTGCCATTCAAAAGTATCTGGAAGACGAACTCGCCGAGTTAATTCTCCAATCGGAATTGAAAAAAGGGGCACACCTGGCAGTAGATATGGATGCCGAAAAGAAAAAAATCATTACCGCAAGCAAGCAATCCAAAAGCAGAAAAAAATGCAGTACATTGGCATAACAATCATCGGCGCAGCGGCACTTGTTTATACCTTGCGGAAGTTGTTTCGCAAGGATAAAAACGCAGGATGCAGTTGTTGTGAGGGGTGTAAAGGGTGTTCGTGACGGTTAATTTCGCACCACGAGCAATCCCACATCAGAGATGCCTTGCAGCGGATTTTCAGCCATACCCTGACGGATGGTGTACACACAAACACCCGAGTCAGGGTATTGTACGTTCGTTTGATAGGGAATTTCAACATCGTATAGACTGATGCCGGTGCCATACCACCGCCCGTTGCTGTCGGCTAAGTGGACGTGAACGCTGTCTGTCTGCGTTGTGTGGTCCGAGTTGAGGATGTCCACAATCAATCGAATATTGCTAAAATTGTACTTATTGGTGTTGCGTACGATGATAGAAACATTATAATGCGCTGTGCTATCGTCTATGGGCACTTCAAAGCAAATTTCCTCCTGTACATTCCATTCCGATTGTGGAAAAGAGCGAAACTGATAATAGATTTCCGGTGCCGGGTCACAAGCGACCAGCACGAGCAGCAAACCGATGACTGTCAAGCATTTATTACGCATTGGGAGATTTTTTTACGAGCAATTTGCGAGCCGGTGCCGCCGGTGGAGTTGCCGCCGGTGATGGAGTTGTAGCCGGTGGTGGAGTTGCCGCCGCCGGAGGCGTAAACGCCCTCTGAGGTGGTTGTGGTCGCCCGCCTGGAAATCTGTCTTGTCGCGATTGCCTGTTCTTCTTCTTTTTGGTTCGGTCAAAGCGGCTCACACTCCCTTCCAGAATGTCCTGATATTCCTTTGGTGGCTCCGCGAAAGTCGCTTTTTCGTTGAGTTTGTACGGTTTTTGACCGTTTTTGTTCATCCGCATCACCTCGTGAGCACGTTCTGCGGTGATTGTTTCCAAATTTGCCACAAACTGTTTGCTCGTGGAATATTGCATCACGCCTTTGAACACGTCCGTTTTGAAATGGAAATAGGTGGCATCCATCGTTTCCAACGGAATTTCGCGCGGAGGAAACTGCTTCAGAGCCTCCATATAGGCATCCACCTCAAAATTGAAGCAGCATTTCAACTTGGCACATTGCCCCGCCAATTTTTGCGGATTGAGTGAAATATCTTGAAAACGTGCGGCAGCGGTCGAAACGGAATTAAAATGATTCATCCAACCCGAACAACAAAGTTCACGCCCACAGGGACCCATCCCGCCGATATGACCCGCTTCCTGACGCGCTCCGATTTGTTTCATCTCGATGCGCACCCCAAAAGCGGCTGCCAAATCTTTAATCAGTTGGCGAAAATCGACCCGCCCGTCGGCAATGTAATAAAAAATAGCTTTTCCACCATCGCCCTGATACTCTACATCGCCAATTTTCATTTGCAGACCCAGATGTTCGGCAATTTTGCGGGAACGAATCATCGTGTCCTGCTCCTTCGCTTTAGCCTCCTCATATTTCTCCATGTCCACGGGTTTCGCGATACGATACACCCGTTTGACCTCTGCACCGGGCTTGATGCGGTTTTTTTGCATCTGCAAAAGCACCAATTGCCCTGTCAGCGTGACCGTTCCAATGTCGTGTCCGGGCGAAGCCTCTACGGAAACCACATCGCCTTTTGTCAATTCTAACTTATTGCTGTTCAGGTAATAACCCTTGCGCGTGTTTTTGAATTGCACCTCCACATAGTCGGTGGCGTTTTGAGCCTCGTCAATGTCGCCCAACCAGTCGAACGTGTCAAGTTTGCCGCATGCTTTGATGCAACTCCCCCCTCTTTTCGGGCATTTGGGACAGTTTTGTCCGTTATATAGTCTAAATTCCATTACTTATCATTTTTTTGAACTTCGGGCACAAAAGTACAATTTTTTTTTCAAATAATTCCTAACCGGCTACAATATGGCGGATATATTCTTGCAGTTTGCTCTTTAATTCCATATTTTTATTATCGGTGATGTAGAGGGTATCCGCCTCCTGATTGAAGCCTAAGTGGTTCCAAATAAAAAGCGTGAAATAAACCATTTCTTCCATTTTTGTATTGTCGAAATGGTTGGCAAGCAGCAATTTATTACGTTCAAAACACACAATATCAATGCCTTGCGTGGTTGGATTCACCACCATTCGCTTGCCTGCCGATGCGTTCAATGGATTGGAATATGCATCAATGAGCTGCACCATAATGTGGGTAAATTCGCAACCGGGATATAACTGTTTGACAGTGTCATATTCCTCTTTTGGCACCGCATGAATCAACACAATATTCTGAATAGCAATCCTTTGATGCATCACAACACCCGTAGGTGCCAGGCGAGTCTTGCCATCGCCAAACAAAAACCGCATATAACTCACACGATTGTCTTTGTCGAAGAACTCCGCAGGCACGCAAGTAAATTCCTTGCTATAATTGATGTATTTCGGACGGGGCAAATTATTTTGCATACATAATTTTTTGTGCAAAGGTATGATTTTTTTTATTGTTTTGCAAAAAAAAAATTTTTTCGGCAGGGACAATGCATTAAAAATGGCTCTATAACGTTTGGTGTGGATAAATGAAAACTTGTCACAAAATGAGGTCGCATAGCCCAGGGGCAGCCATCAAGTTTTACTCAATCACTATCACCACCCGCCTGTTTCTTTTCCTGTTTGCTTCACCGGCATTTGGCGCGACCGGCTCTGTTGCTGCTTTTGCTATGGTGGTGATGCGGTTGGCGGCGATGCCTTTTTGGACGAGGTAGTTTTTGGCGATTTCGGCACGCTTTTGGGCTACTGACATATTGACGAGGTGGGTGCCGAAGTTGCAGGTGTGACCTTCGATGATGATTTGTACGTCGGGAGCGAGTTGCAGGAGCAGTTCTGCTTTTGCATCCAGAATGCCTTTTTGCCGTGCAGACAATGCCGTGCTGTCTGATGAATAACCGTCTATGGGCTGCTCTATCCTCGTTTTGACTTCCGCCAAGCGTTGCTCTTCTGCCAAACGTTGTTCTTCGGCGCGCTTTTGTTCGGCGAGAAGCCTTTCCTCCGCCAAACGCTGTGCTTCCGCTGCCTTGCGTCGGTGCTCGGCTTCGAGCACGGCGGGGTCGGGCGTGGCGGGTGCAGGGGGTGCAGGGGGAGCAGGGGGAGCAGGGGGAGCGGCTGGAAAGTCTCCTGAGGGGGATTTAGGGGGTTTGGCTTTGCCGAATATCAGCCCTATTTTGAGGCCTGCTGCGAGGGGGGTCAGTTTGTCGACAAACGGTTTGCCGGCGTTGGTGGATGTTATTGCTGAATTGGGGCGGTAGTCGGCACTGCCGGAATAGTCAATCAGCGGTGCGGTGGCAGATGGGTGGATGCTGTTTATGCCGTAATCGACGTACAGTCCGGTGGAGAGGTCGAATTTGTCGTTCAATTTCCACCTTATGCCTGCTTCTGCCGATGCGAAAAATGCGGTTTTCAATGCCAAATCACCTTGGTGGTTCAAGTTGCTGAACTCGCCTAAGCCCATAAACTTCGGTTTGTTCAGCACATAATCGCCTGAGGCGTATTTTCCTGAGGCGGTCAGTTTGTCCGTGTTGCTGTTGAATTTTGCGCTTAGCGGGATGCCTGCCTTGCCACCCACTGCTGCGTAGAACCTGCCCGTTTGGAAGTGTAGCATCAGCGGGATGTTCAGCAGGATTGCCTGTTGCTTGTCGTGGTAGCCGGAGAG
>BNTU01000115.1 GCA_025996835.1 Bacteroidia bacterium | reverse complement strand
CCAACACCACAAGCATCGTTCTCAACGAAAACGGCAAACTGACGCTGCAAGCGAAAGGAACCGCCTACGTAGTGTCGCAGATAGACTTTTTGGACAGCAAGTGGCACCATTTCGCGCTGAACGTGCAATATGGCAACGCCGTGTTCGTGTATATCGACGGAAAGAACTACAAACAACTGCCGACAACCGCATTAGACGGCGGCATGGGAGGTGCCGAGTTCAAATTGGGCACGGGCTTCAACGGCGGTATGGACGAGTTCCGGCTGTGCCGTCGGCGGAGCGCTGTGCGCTGCGCGTGCCATAGATAGTTGCTGTTGTAACCACACCACCAAAAGGACCGCCTGAGCCTGACTCGTCTGCCGTGCCATATTCGCGGGCATACTGTTTGCTTTTGCCGCCGGTCGCGCCGTCAAAGGCATTGCCGGTGCCGGTGCCTGCGCTTGCGCCGCCGCTCACGCCGGCAAAGGCATTCAATACGTCTTTCGCTTTTGCTTCCTGTGTTGCGCCGCCGGGGATGTCCGGGGTGCCGTCGCCGTCGATGTCGTATTTATCGTTCTTTTTCTTCTTATCTGCATCAGGGGGACAAACATCACCGGCACGCAGGACAACGCGAGAGGGGACTTCGGTAGATGCTCCGACTCTACGGGAAACATGGCGACGGTCGTAGTCTTCATCGCCATCGTCTAATTCACGTACCCTGTCCCAACAGCGAATTCTGGTATCCTTTGGTGGAATAAAATGCTTAGATTTAACCGATTCCAATGATGATGAACTCGAATCATCATCATCATCATCATCCTCTTCCTCTTCCTCTTCCTCTTCCTCTTCTGGTGTCTCATCATCTGATGATGGTTCTTCCTCTTCCTCTTCCTCTTCCGGGTACCGCGGTGTATACGGACCAGGTGAATAAGGTAGCGGCGGTTCCGGTTCCGGCGTCACCGGGTCCGGCGTCACCGGTCCCGGCGGCGTCACCGGGTCCGGGTCCGGTTCCGGTTCCGGTTCCGGTTCCGGTTCCGGGTCTTCTTCCGTCGTCGTATCTTCCCTTGTCGTATCATCCTTCTTCGTATCTTCCTTCGTCGTGTCATCCTTCGTCGTATCATCCTTCGTCGTATCATCCTTCGTCGTTTCATCCTTCGTCGTTTCATCCTTCGTCGTTTCCTTCGTCGTTTCATCCTTCGTCGTTTCATCCTTCTTCGGCGTCGGCGGCGGCGTCGGCGGCGGCGTCGTCTTCGTCTTTGTCCGCGGTTTCGGCCTCGGCTTCGGATGCGGATGCGGCGTCTTCCTCGGTTTCGGTTTCGGTCTCAGTCTCTCTATCTTATCCCTCGGCGGTGTCTTCGGCTTCACAGTGGGATGTTCAGCAAATATAATTGGTATTATATCCCTCTTGGCATCAAGTGCTATTTCTATAGCTCGTATGACCGCAGGGTTTTTAATTTTGCCGTTTCCGCCTTCTCCTTTTGATTGCACGCCTAAATCCGGCGGCCTTTCGTCGAAATGCTTGTCTTTTCTGTCTATATGTTTATTCCATTTCGCTCTCAGTGCTCTACCTGTCCATTTTTTTGCTGTCGCCACCGCTTTTCCTTTCGTCTGGAGCCTGTTCCAGTTTGCATACGCGCCACTCTTGAAAAAATTAACAGCCGGTTCGCCCTCATGACGCCCTCTCCAATCTATAAATGCACTCATACTACCGAAATAGGTATCTTCATCCTGTGCGTCCGGACGAGCCTCATTCCACATAATAAATGCTTTTTTGTCTATTTTCACCGCATCGGTGGAGACTTCGCGACGAGGCAGGTCATCCGTACTGTGTGCAAGCACATCTTTGTCTCCCGGTTTTTTTTCAGTATCCGTTATATATCCGCCCCTCACATCTAAAAACAGGTAGTGTCCACTGCCTAACTTTTTGACGGTATTACCAAAAGCGTCTCTTGAGGAGTAAGGCGGCTGAGTCGTAAGCCTCTTCATTACTACCGTACCATCATCACTTACCGTACGTTGATACATATATGGGTGTCCACCTGCTAAACTCACTCCCCAGAAAAAATTCGAGTGTCCTAATTGAGGGGGTCGTATCCTATGCGAAAGCGCGCTTCTGCCGGCGGCGTAGAAACCACTAAACAACACACGCCTGGAGCCACTGGTCGCAATATTGCTCTGCGCACTATGCGAACGGACAGTGTGCTGCGAACTGGAGCCGATAGAACAGGAAGATATAAACGAAGTCACAGATTGTGGCTTTTTGTCACCACCACGACGGGAGCCGGGATGCAACGCTGCCCTGTTAGCCGCAGGAACCACCGCCACTGCTGCCGGAGCACTGCCGCTTGCAGCATCGCGCAACGCACCACCGCCGGACGCCACTCGCCGTGCAGACACACTCATATCGCCGCTAACCTTCGCCTCTTCGTGCGCAGACAGATAGACGCGGTGGGTGCGATTGCTGCTGGTACCGAACGAATAAAGTTCGTTGTGGGCGGCACTGATGCCTACGTTGCCCACGCCTGCGCCAAAACTGGCGTTCTGCGGATACTCGCCCATTAATTTGGTTAATTCATTTTGTGCCAAAATATTGAGCCACCCGTTTATCTGGTCGTAAGCCATGAGTACCGAATCCTGAGGACCATTCTCCAGATGTCCCAAATTAGGCTCATACAGCATATTCATAATCGCCAGCGAGGTGGTGTCCCAAATAATGGTATAACTGGGACCGTCATACGCCCCCTCCGCCGTAGCCCGTTCGTGAAAAGCGGTATCGCTGTTCAGCAGTCCAAATTTGCTATGGTTTTCACGTAAATGCGACACATACACCGGTGCGGTGATATTTTTGACATCTATGCCGTAATCACTTTGCAATTTGGCATACATGGCACTGTCGTTCCACTCTTTGCTTCTGTCCTTTATCAACGGGATGGTAATGCGCGACAAAACTCCCCTCACAGCCTCCCGCCACTTGGGAATCATGATGTTTTCTATTTCATACTCCGTGTAGGCAAAACTTGTTTCAAAACTTTCGCCTACACCCATGATTGAGGTTTTGCCGATAGCAAAAGCTTGAACCGTGTCAGATAAAATATTATCCTTGTTGGAAAAAGTCTCTGTCGGTCTAATCTCCACAGCATTGACTTTGCCATAGACGGTGTTCACCGCCTGCCCGACAAACAAATCGCCCGCATCGCCCACCAGCACGTCGGCACCGGCACCAAACAGGGCAGGGTTGCCCATCGTGGAAAAGCCCTGAGTGAAGGTGTAAGACGTTGTCATAGAGCCATTGCCCGCCGAAGTCCACGTACTCTCTACTCCTTCGCCAAGCGTTGCCAAAACGGAGGCGGACGTGCCAATCGGACCCAGCACCATCATCGTAGAATAGCCGAGCGAGCCTGCCACTTTAGTGGTAAGGAACGTTCCTTTTGTCCACGAATCAAACTCTGTGTGCACCAGTGTTGTGCCGGCATTGATATAGGCATAACTGCTGGTGCCGGGAGGGTCGTGCAGCACAAAATCCACCTTCGGTGGTGCAGAAGTCCGGAAATCGGTGCCGGTGGTTGTTCCGCCCAGCACGTAGGCTTCCATGCCCTCCGCCCCAAAAAGGTCCGAGTAATAGGAACGCCCGCCCACAGTCATTATGGTGTTCAACTTGGGCAGCACGCCGCCACTTGGAGCCCCGGCAACGAACTGATAAAACCCTACGCCTAATTCCGGGTCCACTTGAAGAGTAACAGGAGCCGTATTCTCAGCGATGGTCGATGTAATGCTAAACGTAGCATCCTCTAACGATAAAGCCTCTATAGTTAATTTCGTGTCACTGATATAATATTCATTAGCAACCAGCACAAAAGAATAAGTTCTACCTTGTTGGAAGACCGGTTTGCCAAAGGTGTAATAACCGGAGTCTAACGGCTGCACGTCCAAATTGACCAGCATGAGCGTTGTGTCGCCCAAGACATACTCTTTTTCACCAAAATAATCGACAAATTCACCCTCTATGTCATCTTCGCCGTTTGTCACCCACTGCCGCAGGGTGTAAATTGGTTCCGGACGATACTCAAAGTTCCATTCGTGGTGGTAGCGGATGGTGTCGATGTGTTCCTCATACTTCCTTTTCCCGTCCACCAGCACCGAATCGCCCCAAGTGAGCGTATTTTTTTTCATCGCGGCGTCTTCGGCAACGGGTGCATTGCGCAGGTCAAGCCTTTCATGCCGGTTGTAGATAGTGCCATGAGCATCGCTCTTAATGTCGCCTATCTCATACAGTTCGGGATAGACCCACGCCACATATTCGCCGGTGAAGGGGTCGATATGAATCGTGATGTCGTTGCCGCTTATCGTCATCTCGGTCACATCCTGCGCAAAGCCACCAAAGTCAAACCCGTTGTATCCCAACTCATCCATTGCCAAGTCATATTCCCACTCATAATAAATTCCATCATCTTCTTCATCGGCATCTGCTTGATGATGAGTCCGATGTGGTATACGACTATTCTACGACTAATGACACCGTTCTGGAATTGCGCTTGGAATCGGTCGGCAAAATCGTCTCTTGCAGTGCCTCCAAAGGCTATTACGACGACAAAGTATTGCTTCGCTGGGACATGACGCCGGGGCACCGCTTTCAAAGTTTCCGCCTGTCGCGCACGGTTAAAGACCTTGCCGGAGCGCAGCCGGAGTTTATCGCCGAAGTGCCCTCAAGCAGTGTCACGACCTATATGTATGAAGACAAAGTTGCCGTTCAGGGCATCTACTACGACTATAAAGTGGTGGGCGTGACAGACTGTTTCGGCGACATCGTGGAACACAGCGAGATACATTCCACGGGCTATAAGCAGCCTTACGGAACAGTCCTCGGGCAGATAGCCTTTCGGGGTGGTTCCACCTCTGTTGCAGGAGCCACGGTGAGTGCTGAGAGTAGCTCGGAAGCACCTAACAAGGCGTTTGAGTTCAGTAGCGACGACGTCCGCAATTATATCCAAACGCCTTGTAAGGCAAGTACTTTGTCGCCCACCGCATTCACGTTTCAGGCATGGGTGAAGCCGTACAGCACGCAAGATGCTGCCTCTCTGTTCGATAGCCCCGGACGTTATGCCGTGCGCGCCAATGGTTCTACAAGCTTCACGCTCACTGTCGGCACCACCGACTTGCTGCTGAACCTGCCCGAAACGGCACAGCTGCAAGCAAATCAATATACGCATGTTACAGTCACGTTTGCGAACAACACCGCCTTGTTATATCTCAATGGAGATTCGGTGGCAGCCGCCACCGCCACTGTTGTTGCCGCTGCCGAGACTGTGGACACCATCTATTTGGGCAGAAGCACAGCTTCTGCAACCGGATTTACCGGCATCATGGACGAAGTCCGCATCTGGAAAAAAGCATTGTCGGGCACCAAAATCAAACAGGATTACGACCGTTTTATAGCCGGCAAAGAGGCAGACTTGATGGTCTATTACCGCTTCGACGAGTGGAGCGATGATGAGGTGTATGATGCCTCGGCAACCGCCACCGGCACCTCGTTCAACGAAAATCACGGCTCAGTCCGCACCGCAGACAATGCCAAACACGATTTTCATACTTCGGATGCCCCAAGTCGGGCACTGCTGGCAAACAAAGCCATCACCGATGCAACCGGCTCCTATATCATCAACACGATACCCTACACGGGCGATGGCAGTTCGTTTACGCTGACGCCGACTTTGGGCGAAGGCTCGAGTGCGCATCTGTTTACGCCGAGCACGCTGGCGTTCTTTTTCAATGCCTCCAAACACATTTATAATGGGGCTGATTTTGAAGATAAATCATCATTCAAAGTATCAGGTCGCGTAATGTACGAGGGCGGCAATTACCCGGTGGAGGGTTGCACGTTCATGATAGACGGCAACCGTTGTTTGTCCGATGGGCAGCCGATAAAGTCCGCTGCGGATGGCACCTACGCGCTGGAAGTGCCTGTTGGCGTCCACGAGTTTAAGGTGGAGAAAGTAGGGCATTGGTTTGTCAACGATGGCAAAGCCCTGTCGCAGATTACCGGTCAAAATCTTGATTATCAGGCTAATCGCTCCGGGGTGAATTTTCAAGACCTGACGCGGGTGAAGTTGATTGGGCATATCACAGGCGGAAAAACAGAAGACGGTGTGCCTACCGGCTTTGGCTGGGGCAACAACAATATCGGGGTGGATTCGTTGGTGCTCAAGGTGGTGCCGAAATCCGAATTTAAGTTGCGCACTGCTGCCACCGATACCACTGTTTTTGTTCTGCACGACAAAGGCGGATGGCTGCGAAACTTGACCATGGAGGATTATTTAGGCGAAGAAGAGGAGGAAGAGGAAGAGGAAGAGGTCGGCGATGACTGGATTGAGCAGTATATGCTTTCGGACAGCACGGTGGATTGGGACTGGATGGTCATCAATGAAGACAAGTATTTGGACTGGGGCAACTATTTGGATGAGTGGGGCATTTTGGATTGGCAGCGGTATAGCCTTGATAATGCCGCTGACCTTTATGACTGGCTGAACGAGCCGACCGAAGAGGAGTTGCGGGAAGAGGCAGAACTGCTGGCTGACGAGCCGGAAGACCCTGAGTGGGAAGCCTATTTGAATGACGACACCGAGTTTGATTGGGATGCCTATCTCACTGCTATAGAGGAGGAAGAGTGGGATTGGGAGGCGTATGAAACCGAAGATGGCGACTTTGACTGGGTGCGCTATTTACGGGACGAAGGTGTGGATGTGAATGAAGCGGAATACCGGGCGAAATATATCGATGAAGACGGCGACTTCGACTGGGCAAAATTTGCCGAAGACTATTTGGCAGATGATGAAGAGGAGGTAGCCGATGCAGCCGATGCAGGTGCTGACTACGATGTTGAGTTGGATTATGAGTTGGAGTTGGAAGCCTTGGCAGACAGCGGTTATGATTTTGGCGGCTTGGCACAGGATGTGACCGAGATGACGATAAACGGCAACGACATCACGATTCATGTCAACCCTACCTCCGGCGAATATGTGGCGTGGGTGTATCCCGAACTCTATGAGATAGGCGACATCAAGGGCGATTTTCATGGCATTATCTACAACCGGCATGAACGGCTCGACCTGCGCGATGCCCCCGTTGCCGACGACGCCGAGATGAAAAAAAACACGCTTACTTGGGGCGATTCGGTAGTGGTGGACGGGAAAAAGAAGTATGTGGAACACACGGACACTATCCGCTACCACCGCGAATGGAACTATAATTGGCATCCGGAGCCGGTTTACATGTTACGGCAGTGGGCGTGGAGCGACGAAGAGGAAACGG
Organism: Bacteroidia bacterium; assembly: GCA_025996835.1. GTDB lineage: Bacteria > Bacteroidota > Bacteroidia > Bacteroidales > Azobacteroidaceae > Azobacteroides. The sequence continues at coordinate 1,820 of BNTU01000115.1, read as the reverse complement.
AGGGAGAGTTTGTCGATTATTTTGGCGAAAAAGAGTATGTGTTCCCCGACACAACCATTGCGCTGGTCAATTTGGACTTACAGCCGGACGACCCCGGTTATTACACCTTTGAAAAACCGGTGTTTTTGCAGGGCAAATCGTATGCCTTTGCGCTTTATGCGAACGAATACCATATCAGTTTGGATAAATTTGTAATTGAGACAATGCCGGTAGAGGATGCTACGTTTAGTATTATATCGACCATCGCAGAGAATACGGCACCTGTTACTATTGCAATGGATAGAGATTTAAAAATGGGGATTTATGAGTTCGCTGTCGGTGCACCGAGCGGCGGCGTGTTGCCCAGGTTGAACACCACGATGACCGTTGGCGGGCATTCCTATTATTCGGGTAATTTTGGTGCGAAGGGCATGGAAGCCTATGTATTGGGCGGAACGACTACCGGCACCGATTTTCGGACTTCTGCACCCCCGAAGGTGGATTTTGTGCTGCACGACCCTCCCGGCACCAGCAGCTATGCCTATATCAATGCGGGCACAACGCTTGTGCACACGGAGTTTGATTCGTGGACAGAAGGCACATTCCTTACCACTAAACTGGCAGGCTCGCTCGGCTATTCTACGATGATGGCACTGGGTCCGATAGCCACTTCTTCCTCCGTTTTGGCAACACTTGGCGAAGGAGTAGAGAGTACATGGACGTCGATGGGCAATGGCTCTATGCAAACGACCTACAAGTTCACTCAGGGCTTTTCCACGATGGCCAACCCTGCCCTTTTTGGTGCCGGTGCCGATGTGTTTGTGGGCGATGCGGGCGATTTGTTTGTCGGGCAGGCTGTGAATACTGTCTATGGCAAGGTCAATGCTGTGGAGATTAGACCGACAGCGACTTTTTCCAACCAGGAGGAGAATATTTTATCTGACCCGAATAAAGATTTTGCTATCGTCAAAACCTCAATCATGGGAGTAGGCGAAAGTTTTGAAACAAGTTTTGCCTACACAGAATATGAAATAGAGAACATCATGATTCCCAAGTGGAGGGAGGCTGTGTGGGGGTTGTTGTCGCGCATTGTCATCCCACAAATAAAGGACAGAAACAAAGAGTGGAACGACAGTGCTATGTACGCCAAATTGAAAAGTGATTACGGCATAGACACCGCAACTATCACCGCACCGGTATATGTGTCGCATTTACGTGAAAACCACAGCAAATTTGGACTGCTGAACAGCGATACCGCTTTTCACGAGCGGGCAACGGCGGAGGGGGCGTATGACGGTCCAAGTTATACCATTATTTGGGACACCACCTCGCTGGCGATTATGAATATGCTGTATGAGCCTAATTTGGGACATCTGGAGAATGGTCCTCAGGATTCGGTACTCATGGCTCACGACCAGATAAACGGGTGGCTCAATATTTTGGCAAAAAATGAATTAGCCAAATTAGCGGGCGAATATCCGCAAAATGTCAGTTTTGGTGCAGGTGTGGGCAGCATCAGCGTCAGCACCTCCCGCGATACGATTTATTCGTTTGGCACCAGCAGCAATCGCACCCACCGCGTGTATCTGTCTGCGCACGAAGAGGCGAAGGTTAGCGGCGATATGAGTGTGTCTGCACGGAGGGTGGCGTCCGGCGGCGGTGCGTTGCGCGATGTTGCAAGCGGTAGTGCTCCGGCAATAGTGGCGGTGGCTCCTGCGGCTAACAGGGCAGCGTTGCATTCATCACCGTGCCTACTCACTCGTTTCTTCAGTAGGTTGTTTGGTATTTCTACTCCTGCTCCCCTCCCTCCTTCTACTACTCCCAATATTCTCCCCCCCACA
>BNTU01000114.1 GCA_025996835.1 Bacteroidia bacterium | reverse complement strand
GTCTCAAAAAACACGGTCTTGCCAAAACGGTATTAGAACCTGTTATTGCTGATTCATCGGCTTTTGACAGTTACGACCCGGATGCGCTTGATGATGTGCCTTTATTATTTCAGGCAGGCTATCTGACTGTCAAAAACAAAGAAATGATTAATGGAGAGCCTGAATACACGCTTGAAGTTCCCAATCAGGAAGTGAGAGCGTCGTTGATGGAGCATTTGTTAAGTGCATATACCAATTATCCTCTTTCAACAATGTCAGCACTTGGGAAAGCGATGTTGAAACAAATCCTTGCTTTCGATGCGGAAGGTTTTACAAATAATATGCGTATCATGTTTGCCGACGTTCCTTACACTTTAAAGCCATCCAAGGCGAAAAACCCAGCCAAAGCGGAAGCGCAAAATTTAGCAAATGAAGCCCTTTATCACATCATCTTTCAACTGTGGATGACCATGCTGGGTTTCAATATTCAAAGCGAAAAGATGACCAACCGGGGACGTATAGATGCCGTGCTGCAGCAAGACGGAGTGGCGATAGTGACAGAGTTGAAATACCACGCTACTACAAAAATTGCTACCTTGCTCAACCAAGCCATCGCGCAAATCCGCGAGAATCGGTATTATGAGCCGTTTCTTGACCGGAAAGTCATTTTGATGGGTATTGCATTCAGTGGGAAAGATGTTGGTTGCAGGATTGAACAGTTGTCTGAACCGGGATTTTCACAAGATTACAAAGATTAGCAAGATAAAAAAATTAAATAATAAGATTATGAACTCAGTTAAATTAAAGTTAGTGAAAGCGATAAGTTTTCTTCTCGTAGTATGTTTTGCCTGTTCGTTTGCGCACGGGCAGGAGACAAAAAAAATACCGGTCATCTACTCTACCGACCTCTATCATCCGCCGGCAGACCCTGACGACCATTATGATTTGGCTACCCTGTTTTTGATGCCGGAATTTGATGTGAAGGCTTTTATATTCGATGTATCAAACACTTCTCGTAAACCGGAAGAATTTGGTCGCGTAGCACTTGAGCAAATTTCGGCTATTACCGGTCATCCAATACCTCCTTATGCTGTTGGTTTGCGTCAGCGGTTGAGTTCTCTCGATGACCAAGCCAAAGAGCAGCCGTCTGAATCTCAGGGTGGAGTTGAACTAATTCTTAAAACACTCAGGGAATCCAATGAAAAAGTAACGCTGTTTTTGGTCGGAAGTTGTCGGGATTTTGCGGCGGCATACAACAGGGAGCCGCAATTGTTGCGGCAAAAAGTTTCCGCCGTATATGTCAATGCCGGAAACGGTCCGAGCGGTAATCAGGATGAGTGTAATGTTGGATTAGACCGCAATGCTTATCTTTGTCTCCTGAAAAGCGATTTGCCCGTTTATTGGTGTCCCTGCATCGCGCGGGGAGGCTATGAAGCACAGGCAACCGGGGAAGATATAGCGAAAAATAATGACTATACCTATCATAGTCAATTCACTGTATCCAATCAGGCAGAATGTTTTAAAAATCTTTCCGACCGGCTCAAAAATTTTGTCAACTACGCATTAACCGCATCCACAGAAGACCCCATGCACTATCTGGAGCGCACACCGGAAGAGATTTCCACCAAGAAAAAATATATATGGGACACGGGACCTTTTATTCATGCAGCCGGTCGCAAAATTTACGCACGGCAGGATGGCAGTTATATTGCCTGCTCGCCACAGGAAGCCAAAAAATTGGGAATCAGCAAGAAAGAGGTAAAGGTGTTTGCATTTGACCCTGTCCGTCTTTCGGAGGTATCCGAAAATTCCGCCAAATTGCTTGTTTTAGAAGGAGACTTGAAAGTAAAAAAGAGTTCCGTCAAGGTATTTCATTATATCCATCCCGATTACAATGAAATTATGGTATCTGCTTTTTCTAACATTTTGGAAACACATAAGCCCCTTCCTGTTTCGGTGATTTTCGATACTGATTTGGGACCCGATTTTGATGATGTGGGCGCGTTGACTATCCTGCACGCCATGGCTGACAGCGGCGAAGCACGCATTTTGGCTACTCTTTCAAGTAATCAATATAAACTTACCGGCATTTGCATTGATGTGATTAATCACTATTACGGACGTCCCGACTTGCCGGTTGGCTCTCCGCGCACAGGGATGACACAGGAAGACGGACATCGTGAAAAGTGGACAGAAGCCCTGGCTGCTCATTTTCCGCATCGCTTGAACGCGACCTCCGATGTGCCTGATGCCGTGCAGATTTATCGCCGCATACTTGCAAAAGAGCCGGATGCTTCTGTGGTGGTGGTCACAGTCGGCTTTCTTACCAATCTTACCGCATTGCTGCAATCACCGCCTGACCAATACAGCCCTTTAGACGGCAAACAATTGGTAGCCAAAAAAGTGAAACATTTGGTTTCAATGGCCGGTCAATTTCCCACAGGGCGCGAATACAATGTTCATATTGATGCGACTGCTTCGGCAACTGTGTGTGAGCAATGGCCTACCCGCATTATTTTCAGCGGATTTGAAATAGGAGAAAAAATCTTTACCGGTAAACGGTTAATCGCTTCCGACATCAGCAATACGCCTGCCAAAGAAGCGTTTACGATATGTCTGCGGCAAGGTTATCCGAACGGACGACTAAGTTGGGACCAGACAGCCGTACTTGTTGCCGTACGCGGTGCCGGCAGGTATTTCAACACCGTGAAGGGACAGATTAAGATAGAAGCAAATGGTGCCAATTCATGGCAGGACGACCCTAACGGAAAACACGAATACCTGACATGGAAAACCTCCCCTGAAGAACTGACAACAGTGATAGAGGACTTGATGATGCACGAGGCAAAGAAGTAACAAGGCAACCATCAAATTCAGCATTTCGTTTTTGCTTTCAATTATTTTGCGTACCTTTGCGGATATTTATAAAATGAGAAGTCATGAAAGAATTACCAATTGGTATCCAGTCGTTTGAAGATTTGAGAAGCAATGATTATCTTTATATTGATAAGACAGAAGATATTTACAGGCTTGTTACGTCATCAAAGGTAGTTTTCCTTTCGCGCCCGCGCCGCTTTGGGAAGTCGCTCCTTGTGAGCACCTTGGAGGAACTTTACACAAGCAATCAATCCCTGTTTGAAGGTCTCTATATCTATGATAAATGGGATTGGACGCAGCACTATCCTATTATACGGATAGATTGGACAAGTATTGAGCATGGCAGCAGGGAAGAAATGGAACGTAGTATGTCAACATTTCTGAAACGGCAGGCTAAATTAGAGAAAATAAAACTTGTTTCAGAATACGCCTCCGATTGTTTTGCCGAATTGATAGAGTTGTTGCACCGTAAAAAAGGCAATAAAGTGGTTGTACTTATTGACGAGTACGACAGCCCCATATTAGACACCATGGGTAAACCGGATGCAGAAGCAGTACGTGAGTTTCTTCAAAACTTTTATAAAAGGCTAAAAGCCACCGACAATCACCTGAAATTTGTTTTTATGACAGGTATAACAAAAGTGGCAAAAGTATCAATATTTTCAGCATTGAACAGTCTCAAAGATATTACGTTAAACGATAAATATGCTTCTATCTGTGGCTATACACAGGAAGAACTGGAACGCAACTTTTCGGAATATATTGACGAAACGGCAGTCCACGTGAAGATGACAAGGGAGGATTTGCTGGCAAAAATTCGTAAATGGTATGATGGTTACACATGGGATGGCAAAACATCGGTTTACAATCCGTTTTCTACCCTGCCATTTTTTGACAACAAGGAGTTTTCCGATTACTGGTTTGCAACGGGTACGCCTACTTTTCTGATTAATCGTCTCAAAAAACACGGTCTTGCCAAAACGGTATTAGAGCCTGTTATTGCTGATTCATCGGCTTTCGACAGTTACGATCCGGATGCGCTTGACGATGTGCCTTTATTATTTCAGGCAGGCTATCTGACTGTCAAAAACAAAGAAATGATTGATGGAGAGCCTGAATACACGCTTGGAGTTCCCAATCAGGAAGTGAGAGTGTCGTTGATGGAGCATTTGTTAAGTGCATATACCAATTATCCCCTTTCAAAAATGTCGGCACTTGGGCGACAAATGTTGAAACAAATCCTTGCTTTCGATGCGAAAGGCTTTACAAATAATATGCGCATCATGCTTGCTGACGTTCCTTACACTTTAAAGCCATCCAAGGCGAAAAACGAAGCCAAAGCGGAAGCGCAAAATTTAGCAAATGAGGCCCTTTATCACATCATCTTTCAACTGTGGATGACCATGCTGGGTTTCAATATTCAGAGCGAAAGGATGACCAACCGTGGGCGTATAGACGCCGTGTTGCAGCAAGACGGAGTAGCGATAGTGGCAGAGTTGAAATACCACGCTACCACGGAATTGGAAACTTTGCTCAACCAAGCCATCGCGCAAATCCGCGAGAAGCACTATTATGAGCCGTTTCTTGACCGGAAAGTTATTCTGCTGGGGATTGCATTCAGTGGGAAAGAGGTTGGTTGCAGGATAGAACAGATTGTCTGAATCAGGATTTTCAGGATTAAAGGATTAACAGGATAAAAAAATTAAAATAATAATAATAAATAATATTAAATAATATGAACAATCGTAGAGAATTTTTAAAAAAATCCCTGTTGGGTGGATTAGCCCTTGGAACAGGCAGTGTAGCCGGAATGGCACAGAGTTATGCAGGCGCGGCAACGAAAAAAGTGCAGTCGCAACGTGCGCGGAAAGGTAAATCGGTGATGGGATTTCGTTGCGCCCCGATTCCCGAAGTGCGGGCGGCTTTCATCGGAGTGGCACGCGGTTGGGGGCATTTGACCAGTTTTGCCAATACGGACGGCACCAAAATCGTGGCTATTTGCGACTTGAGGCCCGAACGTATAGAAAATGCTCAAAAAGCCCTGAAAAACGCCGGAAGACCCGAAGCGGCCGTTTACACGGGCGAAGAAGACTGGAAAAAAGTATGCGAACGCGATGATATAGACATCATCATCAATTCCACACCGTGGGAATTGCACGTTCCCATTGCGCTGTATGCGATGAAATGCGGCAAACATGTGGCTACCGAAGTGCCCATCGCTCTCTCGGTGAACGATTGCTGGGCGTTGGTGGAAACAGCCGAAAAAACCCAGCGTCATTGCATGATGCTCGAAAACTGCTGTTACGATTTCTTTGAACTGGCAACCCTGAATATGGCCAGAAAAGGCTTGTTCGGCGAAATATTTCACGGTGAAGGCGCCTACCTCCACGATTTGAGAGACCTGAAACTCCAAAAAGAAGGCTATCACAAAATGTGGCGACTGGAATACAGCAAAAAACATACCGGCGACCCCTACCCTACGCACGGACTGGGACCAATCGCTCAAATCATGAACATCAATCGCGGCGACCGTATCGATTACCTGACTTCCATGTCCACCAAACAATACGGCTTGTCGCTGTATGCCGAAAAACTATACGGAGCAGGTTCGCCCGAGGCTGAGTTCGCGTACAAAATGGGCGATATTACCCAGACCTTGCTACATACCGTTAATGGTCACTCCTTGCTTGTGGTGCACGATACCTCCTCGCCGTTGCCATACGACCGTATCCATAAACTCGTCGGGACAAAAGGGTATGCCATCAAATATCCGGAAGAGAAAATAGCATTGGAACCTCATCCCCACAACTTTTTGAAGTCGGAAGATTTTAAAACCCTGGTCGAACAATACCAACATCCGCTCACCAAATTTATCGGCGAAAAAGCCAAAGCCATTGGTGGTCACGGCGGAATGGATTACACCATGATTTGGCGTTTGATTTACTGTCTGCAAAACGGTTTACCCTTAGATCAGGATGTTTACGACGGGGTCACCTGGTCGTGCATCACAGAATTGAGCGAACGTTCCACACTCAACAGAAGCGCGTCTGTTGATGTGCCGGACTTCACTTATGGCGACTGGAAAACGGCAAAACCCTGGCCTGTGATTGATATGGACACAGTTTTCTCATAAATACAAATACAATGAAACGGACGATATTGATGTTTATTGCTCTTAGCAGTATCCTGCCTGTGCAGGCACAATTACAGGAAGAATACAGAACGGTATTATACCCTTCGGAAGGCGAGCAGGGGTTTGTGAAAATAGAGCCGGGAAATTTTATTGAGCAGGAAGTTACTTTCGCTCATAAAGATTACCCTGTGAGGCGTACTCTTCGCGTTGTCGGTGGCATAAAGATGCCCGGGAAATTTGCGCCCCGAGGTGAAGAGTATTTCAGGCAACAGGAATATCTGATTGATGAGAATTTAGATTCACTCAATGTATATAAGGATGACTATGCCCTGTTTTTCCAAGGGAATAATGAGCCGTTTGAGCGTCATGCGTATAACCGCATTACGGGCGTCGATTTCAGTAAGGGATATGTTGATTTGGAAATTGCCCATAAGCGTAAAAACTTGAAAATTGCCTCTTCCGGCGATTTCGGAATCGAACTTCAGATATATCATAAAAAAGAGGGACGACATCCTGACGATGTCTATGATGCACCTGATGCCATTGTTTATATTCCCATTCCCGCAGGAAGCGGCAACTTCAAAGTATTGAAAAAGAGAATAGAACTACCTGCCAATACTGCAACCGTACTGATACGAATAGGCGGAACAAATTTTAGCGGCGAATGTTGGCTGGAGGCTCCCACGTTTTATGTGGATGGTAAAAATGTATTTTCGCATCCTTTCATTCAAAATGAAAGGCGGCAGGATAAATACAATTATTGGGTAGGTGTGAATCTGGCAACCCGCAGCCGTCCGAAATGGAAACTGGAGTTTCAGGGGAAAACAATATTTGAAGGATATAAATTTGACCGTGCGTCCGATATTGCGGACTTTTATATTCCATTGCCGAAAGATATCGCAGGGAAAGGAAATCTAAAACTGACATTGTTAAAAGAACCGCATCGCCAAGCTTTTCCGTATGAACTGAGGTCGGTACAGTTGTTGGAGGAAAGTGCTCAGGACTTTGAGATTGTGTCTGTTCCGCGCTATGTTGGTGTGGGTGATACCACGGCTATATTGCTCGAAACCAATAAGCCCAATATCACGTTGAAAGTGTCTGCCGATAATCCGAATATTCATCTGATTGATAAATCGCTTACATTACAGCATCCGGGGTTACATACCGTGCAGTTTTCTGCTCTCAATCCGGATACTAAAGTGCGGTTCACCTTTTCGGACGGCACTCGCACTCAATCGGGTTTAATAGAGCAATTGCTTGTAAAAGAGAAAGATAATGTCCAATTATCATCCGGCGACGAACTCCATATAGACAAAGAATACGAACCCTACGACCCGTTTTTCAAATGGTATTTTCGCAGTCGCATAGGTAACCGGTATCATTTCAGACCGTCGTATCAGTGGGGCGGCGTGCGGATAACCGACGAAAATGTGATTAAACATTATACCTCGCTACTTAACAAGATGCACATTCCTTATGCGTGGCAGGCGGAGGGGCGCACTTTGGCATCTGCGAAAATTAACCCGTCCCTAAGCTCTCTTCAATCACCCATGTTTCGGGGGAAGCAGGCTCATGAAAATGATGGCGGATATTATTATTGGCAACACTTTTTATATAACGGGCTTCATTCGGATATAGCAGCGCGGACAAGACCTTATGGCGGTATATTTGCGAAGCACAGACCTATCTACACCGACCATGGGATTTTTATACATTACGACCCGTTTGGAGTGAAGGATATGGCTGACGGCGCCAATAAGTTCATCGCGAATTTGAGCTATTCACGAGGCGAGAGTACCCGGCATACGGGAGTTACACCGATATTCCGCTATTTGTATCAGGCCGGCTATGACTGGCTGGGGGCGGAACAAATATACGGTCCGGAAGATATAATAATGTCTGCCTTGCGGGGTACTTCAAGAGCGTATGGCAAGACAGACTTTGGCTCGTTGCATGCAATGCAATGGGGCTCGCAGCCATTTACCGACCCCAAACATTCTTTACGCTTCTTTTTATCCCTGGCAGTAGCCTACATACACGGCTCTTCTCATATTAATACCGAAGAAGGGCTCTGGACAGATGAATATTCCAACGACAGATACACAAAGGCAGGTAAAGAACATCTGTATGCGCAACACAGGATGCTGGACTATATAGAAACACATTCACGCACAGGTGAACTCAAGACGGAAATTGCAGTGATGATTGGGCGGAATGATGCCTGGAAAACATTTGGTCGCACGTCACTCTGGTCACAGAAAGGCGACAAGTGGGCTTTTAACAAAGCAATGGAAAGTTTTGACTTACTAAAAGCATTCTATCCTGAAAACAAGCTTGATTATTGCAGTACAGACGGTTTATTTACCACCACTCCCTACGGACTTGTCGATATTCTGCCTGTTGAAGCCTCCTCTGAGGTGATGAATAAGTATAAAACACTCATATTCTTAGGCTGGAATACCTTCGACAATGCCGATTTTATACGCATCAAGAAATTCGTTGAACACGGAGGTACGCTTCTCCTTGGTGCCGTCCATCTGAACAGTGAACTGCAACCGCATATCCCGGCAAAATTCCCTGAAGATGATACGGTAATAGAAACATTGCTCGGCATCGATTACAAATCGTATAAGAGCAAAACGGTAATTCCGTTGGGAAAGGGCAGTATCATCTATTATCCGGAGAATGTCTATCCGGCAGACGACCTTATCAAAGAACGATATGTGGAGGATATGAAAAATATAGCCTCAAATATTACTTCAAAGGAACATGAAAAAGGGTGGATTAAACCTTCTCAAAACATAGATTTTGCGGTGTGGGATTCCGATAAGTTCAGAACCCTTTACCTGTTGAATGTTGATTGGAAAAGTGCTCTTAACGCGCAACCGGCAAAATTGGTTTTGAAAAATCATGAATTTAATATAGATGTGGAGCGATATGCGATAAAGACACTCCGTTGCCGCGCTCATATAGCTGCCATGATGGACGGCAATACTTCGGACATCCTCAGCATCAGTCAGGAAAATGAACAGTGGGTAATAACCTGCCAAACAACAGGAGAAGACACAGTGCGCATATTTAACGGGCAGACAGGCAAGCAGGAATCCAGAAAAATAAATTCACCGGGCATTCACCGGGTGGAATTTTTATAAGGACAAAAACGATAAAAATTGTTAAAAATCAACGAAATTAACATAAATAAAGTTAAACTCCTCAAAAAATCCATTGTCATTTCAAAA
>BNTU01000113.1 GCA_025996835.1 Bacteroidia bacterium | reverse complement strand
AGAAAAAAAGTCGAAAGTGAAAGAGACGAAAATAAAGAAATAGATGATAGAGAACAGGAATATGATGTAAAGATGAAGGGAGAAAGAAGGAAAAATAAAGGAGAAGGATAAAGGAGCGGGACAAAAGGGGGAGGGGGGAAGAGATGGAAGAGAAAGGGAGGAGAGAAAGGGGTAAAATACAGTAGCCCCGTCTGCTTCAGCCGACAGGCAATAATAACTTCCCAATGTGTTTCCCGATTTTAACATATCTCTACTCATTTCGGCGGCAAAGGTAATACTTTTTTTTGATATATTGAACTTTTTTTTGAAAAAAATTTAAGTTCAAAATTTTTTCAGCTCCTCATACAGCCGCTGCACGGGTAGCCCCATGATGTTGTAGAAACTGCCGTTGATGTGTTTCACGCCGATGTAGCCTATCCATTCTTGCACGCCGTAGGAGCCGGCTTTGTCGTAGGGTTTGTATTTGTTCACGTAAGAGGCGATTTCTTCGTCCGTCAGGTTGGCGAATGTTACGTCTGAGGCTGCGTAGAACGTGATTTCCTTTTCTTTGGTCTTGAGGCACACGCCTGTGAACACCTGATGCGTTTTTCCGGATAGCATCCGCAACATCGCGATGGCATCGGCGCGGTCGTGGGGCTTGCCAAGCACTTGATTTTCGACCCAAACAATCGTATCTGCCGTGATAATCAGCGTGTTATCCTGCAAAAAAGAGGCGTAGGCGACTCCCTTTTTGCGGGCTAAAAACAGCGGAATTTCTTCCCTTTGCAACTCAACAGGATAAGACTCATCCAAGTCAGGAAAGGTTTTGACCTCAAATTCCAACTCCAACCCCCGCAACAATTCCTGCCGACGAGGCGAATTAGACGCCAATATAATATGGTAATTTTTCAAGTCCATCCTGCAATTTTTTTCAGATTCATCCTGCTAAATTTTTTGTCAGATTCATCCTGTAAATCTTAAAATCCTGAAAATCCTGATTCAGACAATTTCCCCCGCAAAAAAGGAGCAGTAACAGACTCAGAATTGCCAACCACCTCTTCCGGCGTACCCACAGCCACAAGATGCCCGCCCAATTCTCCCCCCACAGGACCAAGGTCAATCACATAATCCGCCATCTTTATCACATCGAGATTGTGCTCAATCACCACGATGGTGTGCCCGCGCTCAATCAGGGCATCGAAGGCGCGCATCAGCGTTTTGATGTCGTGAAAATGCAGCCCTGTCGTTGGCTCGTCGAAGATGAAGAGGGTGGGTTGCGCCTTTTCTTCGCTGAGGTGGAATGCCAATTTCACGCGCTGATTTTCGCCGCCGGAGAGGGTGGACGAACTCTGCCCGAGTTTCACGTAGCCCAACCCCACGTCTTGCAATGTCTTGAGTTTTTTGGCGATTTTGCGGGTGGTAGGCGATTGTGCCGTTGTTTCGGTGAAGAACGCAACAGCCTCATTAACAGTCATATTGAGCACGTCGTAGATATTTTTGTCGTAGTATTTGACATCCAGAACATCTTTTTTGAACCGCTGACCGTGGCACGCTTCGCATTCGAGCACCACGTCTGCCATAAATTGCATCTCCACCGTGATGGTGCCGTCGCCCTTGCACTCCTCGCAGCGACCGCCGTCGGTGTTGAACGAGAAAAAGGTAGGGGAGAAATTCAGTTGCTTGGCGAGCGGCTGGTCGGCAAAAAGTTTGCGGATTTCGTCGTAAGCCTTGATGTAAGACACTGCATTAGAGCGCGATGAACGACCAATCGGGTTTTGGTCAACAAATTCCACCCCGCGCAGCAGCATCAAATCGCCCGAAAGGGCAGTGGCTGCCATTGCAAGTGTCTTGTGTCCGTCAAAATGCTGTTTCAATGCCTTGTAGAGCACATCGCGCACGAGCGACGACTTGCCGGAGCCGCTCACGCCGGTTACCACCGTCATCACATTGAGCGGGAAATGCACATCCACATTCTTCAAATTATGTTCGCGTGCACCCTCAATGTAGATGGAATTGTTCCACTTGCGGCGGTGTTTTGGCACGTCTATTCGCGCCTTGCCGGTGAGATAATCGGCAGTGTGACTGTTAGTTGCAGCATCCAATTGTTGAGGCACGCCCTGAAAAACCACCTCACCGCCCAACTGTCCGGCATCGGGACCAATGTCGATGATATAATCCGCCGCCCGCATAATTTCTTCGTCATGCTCCACCACAATAACGGTGTTGCCAAGGGCTTGCAGTTCCTTCAACACCTTGATTAACAACCCCGTATCGCGTGAGTGCAGTCCGATACTCGGCTCGTCGAGGATATACAGCGACCCCACCAGACTGCTCCCCAGCGAGGTGGCGAGGTTGATGCGCTGACTTTCGCCGCCCGACAGCGTGGACGACAGCCGGTCGAGCGTCAGATAGCCCAGCCCCACATCGTTGAGAAATTGCAGACGGTTGTTGATTTCCGTCAGCAGCCGCTTGGCAATTTGGGCATCCTGCTTGTCTAATTTCAGGTCTGCAAACCACGTTTTCAGGGTGCTGATGGGCTGCACGACCAATTCAGAGATGTTTTTGCCGCCCACTTTCACGTAGAGAGCGGGCTGTTTCAGGCGTGTGCCGCCACACGTTGGGCAGGTGGTTTTGCCCCGATAGCGCGCCAGCATCACCCGAAATTGTATCTTGTATTGATTTTCTTCCACAAACCGAAAAAACGCATCAATGCCCGCCACCTGCTTGTTGCCGTGCCACAGCAGGTCTTTTTGCGCGGGCGTGAGTTCGGAATAGGCGCGATGAATCGGGAAATCCTGCTTCCCGGCCACGCGGATAAACTCCTTTTTCCACTCGCTCATCACCTCGCCCTTCCAGCAGGTGACGGCATCCTCAAAAACGGACAGCGCGGGGTTGGGAATCACCAACTCCTCCGCAATGCCCACCGCCCGACCGAAGCCTTCGCACGTGGGACAAGCCCCCACAGGGCTGTTGAAATTAAACATCAGGTCGCTCGGCTCCTCAAACACAATGCCGTCAGCCTCATATTTATTGGAAAATTCGCGCACAACAACGCCCTTTTCGGTGTAAACCTTCAGCAGACACTGCCCGTGCCCCTCAAAAAAAGCCGTCCCCACCGAATCGGCGAAGCGATTGGCAACGGCAGGCTCCTTGGAGGCGGTGATGCGGTCGATTAACAGCAACACGTCCGTGTTTTTGGGCGGGCAATCCCCGCCTTTACTGTCATTGCGGGCTTGACCCGCAATCCCTCCGTTTTTTATAACATCCTCAATACTAACCGTTTCCCCATCAACTTCAATGCGCGAAAAGCCTTCTTTGAGGTATAGGGAAAGTTGTTCTGTCAGGGTTAGAGTTGAGGCTATCCGCGTCATCAACGCCACCCGCGTGCCCTCCGGCTCACTCTGCATCGCTTTTATCACATCGCCCACCTGATGCTTCTGCACCACATCGCCGGAAACGGGCGAAACGGTCTTGCCAACTCGCGCGAAAAGCATCCGCAGATAGTCGTAGAGTTCGGTGGAAGTGCCCACCGTGGAGCGCGAATTGCGCGTGTTCACCTTCTGCTCAATCGCGATGGCGGGTGGGATGCCCTTGATGAAGTCCGTTTCGGGCTTTTTCATCCGCCCAAGGAACATACGCGCGTAGGACGAGAGGCTTTCGACGTACCGCCGCTGCCCTTCGGCGTAGAGGGTGTCGAACGCGAGCGACGACTTGCCGGAGCCGGACAAACCCGTCACGACAATCAGTTTGTTGCGCGGAATTTCGATGTCAATATTCTTCAGATTATTGACCCGTGCGCCGTGTACTTGAATATTTGTTTCTGCCATTGTCTTTTTTAGGATACTTTTTGTGGGGTGCAAAGGTACGATTTTTCTTTAAAAAAAGAAAGGTTGTCTCACGACAACCAATCCCCATTGTTAACCTTAAATCTAATACCATGAAAAACACGGTGCAAAGGTAATACTTTTTATGATACAAAAAACACTTTTGCAAGATATTTTCCTTAAAAAAACTTATATTTAACAATGTTTAACTAAAAACCGCCTATTTCCACTTTTTTGTCGGATTTTGGGGGATAAATCTTTTTTTTTGAGGGCAAAAACAATCATTCATCATCATTTTCCCAACGCGATGCGTTATCATTTTCCCAACGCGATGCGTTGGGCTGGGATATGTTGGGCTTTCAGCCCGAACAAACGCAATGTTGCGACACAGCCCTCATCCCGTAGGGATGAATCGCTCGGTAGAAAAACGCATCCCCACACACACATCTGCACTCCGTAGGAATGCAACCCCATTTGCAACATACGGTCGCATCCCTACGGGATGCGAGGATGGAGAGGGTAGATGCTGTTTTCTACCGAGCGATGCATCCCTACGGGATGCGGAGGTGGGGCGGGGAGGCATACCATAACTAAACTCTAAACTCTAATAACTAAACTCTAAAAAAAAAAGTTCCATGTCGCTTGACTATGGGAAAATCAAAACAACATGGAACCACAAAAATAATATATGTCGTAAAAATTTAGAATCGGAAGCCGATTTTTAATTTTGGTTGCGACAGGAACAGCACCTCTTGGGCTACGCCCGTTGCCGGACTTACGCCGGGAGCTGCATAGAGCGACACGCCGGAATAGGAGTAGCCTACAGGCTGGATTTCGAAGCCGAGATGCAAACCCGGTGACAGGACGTATTCGATACCGGCTGCCAACGAAGGCGACCACCCGAATATCTGTCCGCTACGCGCGCCATAGTCAACAGGCGGGGTGCCGCCGGTGGCTGTGGTCGCATCCAACGTTGCCGTAGTGGTGATGGACGCATATTGCAATGCGAAACGCACTCCGGCGTAAGGCTGCACTCGTGCGTTGGACACAGGGAAATAATAATCGCCGCCGATAACTCCTACGAGGCGTGTATTAAACCTTGCTTCAAAATTCGCATTGTTGGGAATGCCCTCTGCCGGCACTCCCTGCTCATAATCCTTGCCCGGATTGAGCGAATAAGCACCTGCCCCAAGGAACGACACGGCAATTTGGTCGGTCACAAAGTATTTAATCTCTGCGCCCACCATGTTCACAAGTGAGTTCTCATTAGCACTAAACGAGATAATGCTATTGGTCAAACCACCTGCGTCCACAGTACCTGTGGGGTTGAGATAATACTCGGTGTTCAAACTGCTCAAAGCGACCGTACCGCTACTGAACGCCGATTTGCCCAGCAGCACACTTGCTTGAATCGTCCCTGCTGTGGGGGCTTCCTGCGCATAGCCGGTGCTTGCCGCAAAGAGCAACGCGCCAAGTGCGATTGTTTTTACTTTTGATTTCTGCATGATAATTTAATTTATTAGTGAATTAAAATGGTACGGCGGCGTTAACCGCCGTACCGTTATTTAGTTGAACGCTAATAAATCAAATCGCCGCAGGTGCTTGTCCAATAGCAGCTGCCAACGCAGTCAATCGTTCTTGCAATTTCGCAAGTTTCGCTCTTTCGGCAGCAAGCTGGGCTTGCACATTACTTACTCTATCCAAGTCAGCAGCTATAGTGCCGGTATCAGGCGCGACGAGCTGAGCAATATCGTTCTTTAATGATTGAATGTCATTTCTTGCACTTTGAATCTGGATTTCGTCAGTACTAATAGTACTTTGTGCAGTTGCTATTAAAGAAGGTATGTAAGATAATTCACTATACACCCCCTGTTCAACGGTTCCATCAGCTACACCACCCACAATCTGGAAGCTACCATAATAGGCACAATTTACTTTGTTCTTAAGCGCAGTATTTGCGGTGGTACTTAGATTATACTGTCCACCACTGTTTAATAATACGCCAATAGCAACATACTTAGTAGACATCAGCTGATATGTGTGATATTTACCTCCGGTTGCAATTGACCTATTATAGCGAACAGAGTCGGTGTGAGTAAAGGAAGCTAGGCTGGAGCCGAGGTAGTTGTTTACTATCTGATAATCATTAATGCTACCAACCCATGATGGATTCTCTACAGTGTAAGGTTCGCTCTGAATTGCAGTATAAGTATTCTGAGCAACCAGCCTTGCTTGGGTAGTATCATAATGCGCAACCAATAATGCATTGTAAGCAACACGATCGGCGGCATACTCAATTTCCCATGCAGCAATGTTGGCATTATTAGTAGCAATGGCAGCCTGCCAACCTAAGATGTCAGCCTCCTTCTGAGTAATTGCAAGATTTTTTGAAGCAATCGCAGCAGAATCAGTATTAACAGCACCTTTGGCGGATGTTAGAGCGGTAAGAAAATTACCAATACTAATATTAGCTTGTGAAATTGAATTCTCAATCTCACTCAATTCAGTCACTGACTTTGAGTAATACTGATTGCCTTCGTCGAGTTTCGCCTCCTTCAAGGTAATCTCAGCCGACAACTGACTTGCTTGAGCAGACAAATAGTTTGCTTCAGCATTTGCAGCCGCCGCTTGAGCCGCCACCAACTCATTTTGGGCTTTCAACACTTCTGCTGCAACAAGGTCTGCGTTGGTACCATCGTGCAAACTTTTCGCCTTGTCATAAGCGATTTGCTGCGTTAGAGTTATAAGCACAGCCTGCTTTGCAGCTTCCTCCTCCTTCGCTGTCACAAATACGCGTCTTGCTGCTTCCGCTTCCTCCTGTGCTGCTATCGCCGCCTCCTTCAACGCCTCTGCTTCGATTTTGCTGGCTTGTGCTTCGCGCAACGATTTCACACTGTCGGATTCTTCCGGCACACAACTTGCGAAGGCGAACACGCCTAACGCTACTAAACTGATGTTTTTAAATAACTTTTTCATTTTACTAATGTTTAAAGTCCGTTCCTTAAACAGACAAAAAATAAATACTTTTTTTTAATTTAATTTTTTGCTCCTTTATTTTCAATGGCTTTGCAATTTCCCATCCCGTTTTGCCCTCCGGAAACATTGTTCCAAACGCACATAAAAAAAACGCAGACAAAACTCTTAGTTCTATCTGTTCTTGAGGCCCTAGTCTGCCGTTTTTGGCAAATAAATTTTGAGTAATGCCCACGCCTGACGGCGTGAAAGTCTCACTCTATCTTGCCAAATTCATGAAATTTACTAGGTTCCAAGAACAAGAATCGAAGCTGACGCTCTTTTCAATTTTAAATGTGCGCTTTAATCGCTGTTATGTCTTCATAATCTCCTATTATTTAAAGAGTTATTCACTTCCGCTTTCGCCCATTCATTCGAGTTACTAACGGTTGACATTTGCTCATTCATCTATTTTATGCAAATATCGGGCGCAAAAGTACAACAAATTTTTTAAATACAATGCAAAAAATCGTTTTTTTTCATTTTTTTTTATCATTGCACCTATTTCAAAAATTATTCTTACCTTTGCACCCGCAACGGTTCCTGTTTTTTCCAATTTCGGAAAAGGGATTAAAAGGGAATCGGGTGAAAATCCCGAACAGTCCCGCTGCTGTAAGTTCTGTTGAAGTTTTGTACCATACTCAAGCCACTGTCGCGAAGGACGGGAAGGCGGTGCAAACAGGAACGAGTCAGAAGACCTGCCGTGCATATCATTCATTTAGCAAGCCCTCGAGGAAGGGGCAAGTAAATTATGAGGCACAGATTTTTTATTTTTTCTTTTTTGACGGCAAATTGTCTGCTGACAATGGCACAAACGATGGATTCAACACAAATTACGGTGCTGGACGAGGTGGAGGTGCGCGCCAATCGCCCGTCCACGTTCCAATCCACTTCCCCAACGCAGGTGTTGCAAGCCGACGACTGGACAAAACTCGGCGCATCGCAGGTTTCCGATGCCGTGAAGCACTTTTCGGGCGTGCAGGTGAAGGACTACGGCGGCGTTGGCGGGTTGAAAACGGTGTCGCTACGCAGTCTGGGAGCCAATCACACGGGTGTGATTTATGATGGTGTGCCGGTTTCGGATATGCAGACGGGACAGATAGATTTAGGTCGCTTTTCGCTCAATTTTGTGGATTTGCTCAGCCTCACTATTGGCGAAAGCGACCTTCTTTTGCAAACGGCGCAGGCGCAGGCGTTGGCGGGGGCACTGCATATTACTACTTCTCAGGGGATTGCGGGTCAAGCCCGCAATGACGGGTCGGGAGGGGGTGCGGGTCAAGCCCGCAATGACAGGTCGGAGGGGATTGCGGGGCAAGCCCGCAATGATGTTCGGGCTGTGGTTAATGTGGGGTCGTTTGGGTTGCTTAACCCGTCTGTGATGTACGGGAGAGCACTGCCTAACAGATTGTCGCTCAATATCATTGCTGAATATTTGACTTCTGATGGCGATTATCCGTTCACACAGCGGATTGGCGACAGCCTCGCACACCGCAAACGCACTAATTCCGATGTGGAAACGATAAAACTTGAAGCCAATCTCAACAACAAATTCAGAGACGGCGGACAGTTGCAATTCAAAACCGGCTTCTACGGCTCTGAACGCGGTTTGCCGGGCTCCGCTACCTATCACAATGACTATTCCGGCGAGCGGCTCACACACAACGATGTGTTTCTGCAACTCCATGCTATTAAGCCAATTAACGCTCGCTTGGATTTATTGGCAAACTTCAAGGCGCATTATTCCTATATTGATTACACAAACAATCCTTATTCGGGCGGTTATACACAGTCAAAATACTACCAATCAGGTGTTTATCTCAACGGCACATTGCGCTACAAATTTTCAAAAAACCTGTCTGTTTCGTGGGCAAACGATGTCCAGGATGATAGTTTCAAGAAAAATCTCTTAAATCCCAAGTACAGAACCACGTGGCTCAGTGCACTTGCCGGACAGTATGAAAATCAGACCTTCACATTGACGGCAAAATTGCTCAACACCTACGCCGCCGATGAAGATGGGGCGAAAAATATGCACCAAGAGGACTGTCATTGCGAGCTTGACGCGCAATCTACTGACAACGCAAGCTACCAAAATCTATCGCCCTATATCGGGCTGTCGGTGCGCCCGTTGCAAAATGTGCCGATGCGACTGCGCGCATTTTACAAAAATTCGTACCGCCTGCCCACCTTTGGCGACCTCTATTACGGCGCGGTGCCCTATCAACTGAAGCCCGAAAGTGCCAATCAAATAGATTTTGGCATGACGGTGGTAACAAGTTTGGGCGAAAAAATCCCCTACCTCTCCTTTTCGGGCGACCTGTATAACAACCGCGTGCGCAACAAAATTGTAGCCATTCCCGGGTCCAGCATGTTTACATGGTCGATGCAAAATTATGGAAAAGTGGATATAACCGGTGTGGATTTGAACACAACGGTGCAAATACCCGTTCCCGTAAGAGTGCAACATGCAAT
>BNTU01000112.1 GCA_025996835.1 Bacteroidia bacterium | reverse complement strand
CCCGAAACTTTTTTGACTGGTTTTGTGGTAGGGTCAATGCGTGCCGGAGAAACATTGGCAACCGCCACGGCACGCATAGAAAAAGATGCACAAGGCAAACTTACCGAAAGCATTCGTGTAAAAGTGGAAAGCGAAGCACAATCCCAAACACGCAGCGTGCGTGATGGCAATGGAGAACGGGTTACCTCCGGTTTTGAATCGGCTGTAAAAACGATGTCCAACCTTGAAATTGTAGGTACCAAAGTGGAAAGTTACTACAACAAAGGTGAGGATATTATTTATGCTTTTGCCTACGCCAACAAAAACGAACTTGCAGGCTACTACAAAGCCAACATCGGGATGCTCGTGCAGCAGGCAGAGGGCAGTTTGACCACCGCCGAGCAATTGGAGCAAGGCGGTGAAAAGTCCAAAGCCCGCAAGCAATGCGAGGAGGCAATTCCATTGTTCGCCAAGATACGCTATGCGCAGGATTTGCTCACCGCGATGGATGCCGCCGACAGCGAAAGTTTGCAGCAGACGAAGTCGGAAGACTTGCGCAGCAAGGCAACGCAGATGTTGGCACGATTGGCTCAAGGGCTGTATGTGTATGTGGAAAGCAGCGAAGACAATTTTGGGAAGCGTGAGAGCATTGTTGCCAACAAGGTGAAAGCCATTTTGGCAAACAATGGTTGCAGTTTTACCGATGATGCCGCGAATGCCGACCTGAAACTTACGCTGGCTACCACCACGCGCGAAGTCAGCAATGCTAATGGCGTGGTGATTTGCTATGCCGACACGCAAATTGATTTGTTCGACACGCATAAAGGCAAAAGCGTGTACAACGATGCTCTTTCGCAAAAAGGCGGCTCCACTTCGCAAGATAAGGCGGGACGGAAGGCTTTGACTGATGCTGCGCCCAAAATTGCAGAAAAAATAATGCAATGGGTTAAAAATTAAATTAAAATGTGTTTTATGTGTTTTTATAAATTATTATTTACAAACAATATTATTTTTTATCTTATGAAAAAGAAAAAGTGTTTAAAATTGATTCAAGCACAGGGAGTTGTGCTTGTTGTAGCCGTTGCCGTAATGGCAGTAGGATGTGGTTCATTGTCTAAGAGTGGTTCCGCTGCCGATAGGCGGATTAAGCTTGAAAAGACGAAAGGCGACCCGCCTCACACTTCAAGTAGCTTGCGAGCATTTATGAAGGATGGTGAGGGTAATCGCAAGACCGGTATACCGGTAGTGGTAAGAAACAACAGGTCGAATGCAGCTGCGGCTTCTGTAACTTCGACCGAAGAAAATGTTGATGACATTATCAAACTGTTGGAAAACGGACTAATGCGCAACGATTTCAATGTGAAAGACCGAATAGGGTTTGAAAACGTGATGAGCAAAACGGAAGGTGATGTTGACTACGAAATGCTTCAAAAAAAGACAAAAACGGATTTAGTCTTTGAAATTACTGACTACGGTACCAAAAAATATACCGTAAAAAATTATCTCAACGATGGAGTGCCGGTGCCTTTTCAAAAAGAAGTCATCGACAAATCCAATAAAAATCCTAAAAAGTGGAAAAAAGAGATTGTTCCTGATCCACAAACTATCGTTGGTCTCTACATCGAAATAAAGGTTATTTTGATGGCTCAAAATGAGATAGGTGGTATATACAAGTACTATCATACCCCCTGCTCCGACAAAGATTGTCGCATTCTCACTCTTGACCCTTTCAAATACCTACCTGATGAATCGGATAAAGTGGAGCAAGTATGGTTTGAGAATGGGGCAAAAGCAGCATGGAGTGAGTTTATAAACACTGTTGCCATACCACAATTGATGGAAGAGATGTCGCAAAAGAATAAAACAACAAATTAAAAAAAACTAATGAAACACATTTTATTAATATCTTTCTTGTTCTGCGCCGTTGTTGCATACGGCGCAGAACCAAAGAAAGTAGTTATGGCAGTATCGGTTGGAAATAGTGTTACCGATGAAGAGCGTGATATGTTTATGGGGTCAATCAAAGAAGGACTTGTCGAATCCGGCAAGTACGAAGTGTTGGAAAATCGAAAATATTTTCAGATGCAAGTTGCCGAAGAATTAAAATTTCAGGACGATGGATGGACTGACGATGATTCCAAATTAGATTTTGGTGACGTAAAAAATGCGGACTATTCTTGTCAGGCAAAAATTTTCAAAAGCGGGAATGACTATAAAATCTTTTGTGATTTGAATGACTTATTCTCCGGTGGATGTATTGGATCGTTCTCTGTAAGGACAAAAAATGGTGACTTGATGACAGCGAGTGATGAGATGACAAAGGCACTATTAGCAGGGAAAGGAGCTAAGCCCAAACTGCCACCGGTTTGTCCCCAATGTTGCAAAGACCCGGATGACGACGAGTTTGTAGATGGCTATATCAGCCTGCGAAACGAAGCACCGGCTAAGCAGAGCGAAGCCATCGCATTTTGCAAGAGCAAAGGTGATGGTTGGTATTTGCCGAATAGAGCCGAGTTGGCGAAAATCTACAAAAATCAGTCGCAAATAGCTGATAATGATTTCAAGAAATTTCAACGCAAAGATTATTGGAGTTCCAGCAGTCCCAACGACTATGAAGGTTATAGTGTGAATTTTGGTGATGGTTCAGTAGACCATTACAACAAAAACGAGCGCAATGCCTTTCGCTGCATAAGGCAAAAATAAGCCGATAAACCATGAATGAGTGGATTGACGATATTTGCTTGGGACAAAAAAGATAGGAAAAACTTGCGAAGCTATCGAAAATAAAAGAGCAGGAAAACAATTTATTTTAATTTTTTGTCCGTTTAAGGGACGGACGTTAAGCAAAATTTCAAAATGAAAAAGAAATTTTTATTAGTTGGCTTAGTTGCCATGTTGGGAGTTGGTGCGTTTGTTGCATCTTCTTGTAGTGATGATGACGACACTTGTACATGCAATGGGGAAAGTATTTCTACAGCAGGGTACAGTAGTTGCGCAGAAGCAACAGCGGCACAGTGTTAACTAATCGTCTGAGTGGTGATTGAATCGGTTTTATTGAGTAAAGCCGATTCAATTTTACTTTTACAAACAATTATTATGAACAAAAGAATAGAAATATACAGCCTCATAGCAGGCACAGTATTTTTGATTTCCGGCATCGCTAAGGCATTAAGTGCCAGCAGTTTTGCCAATTTAATTGCCCAATATGGGTTTGAGAATCTGCAGTTTTTGGCTCCGCTCATCGTTTTGGCGGAAGTGGCGTTGGGCTTGTTGCTCGTTTTCCGGATTGGGCTAAAGCATACGGCGTTGATTAGCACGCTGTTAGTAGTCGGTTTTACGCTGGTTTTTGCCTACGGGCTTATTTTCAGCGGCATTGAAGATTGCGGTTGCTTCGGCAAAATTACCGTGCTGAATACCTCGCCTGTTTTCACGTTTACTCGCAATGCCGTTTTGATTTACTTGCTGCTCGCCGTGTGGCGAAAGAGTGAGAGCAGTTGGCAGATGAGCCAATGGACTGTCTGTCTGCTCGTTGTGGTGATGGTCGCGGTCGCCTTTATGTCCGGCTACACTTACCATATTGGCAGCAAGATGCGAAAGGCGAGTAAATATAAAGCTAAAGCATTGAATAGCAATGTGTTGAATGAATTTATCACCACCTCCAAAGACTCAACCTATTTGGTATTTGCATTCACCTATTCCTGCCCTCACTGCATGAATTCCATTGAAAATTTAAAGCAATATGAGGCTTCCGGTACAGTGGACCAGGTCATTGGTATCGCGGTGGAAGATTCGGTGAAAGAGCAAAAATTCAGGACCATTTTCAATCCCAACTTTCCTGTCAACAACTATCCGGCGAAGACATTGCTACGCTTAACAGATTCATTTCCAACGGCATATTACATCCGCAACGATTCCATCATAGCCGAATTGTCAGGCGCATTGCCGTGCAGTTATGTGTTTGCAAAAACCATCCTACACTATCCGTAACACAGGGGCAACGCATTAAAAATAGACCTTGTCGCGATAAGTGTTATTTTGCTTTTTTGATTTTCCGCTCCAAGTCTTTGACTTTTTCGCCCTCCGCGTGTTTCCGCACTATGGCTTTTTGCCATTCTACGACTGCTTGGGTGGTGTTTCCGAGGGCGTGCAGGATGTCGCCATAGTGTTCAAACAGTTCGCTTGATGGTTCCGGTGACTTGCTGATTGCCGATTCGATGTAGAATTTTGCCAGATTGTAATTGCCTTTTTGAAAAAGCACCCACGCATACGTGTCGATGTAAGTGCCGTTATTTGGTTGCTGGCGAACAACTTCCGAAGCCATCCGCTCGGCTTTGTCCAAATCCATTTTGAGCAACGAAAGATAATAGGCATAGTTATTCAGCGCAGAAATATTGTGCGGATTGGCTTCCAACGCGAGTTCAAACGCCTCAAACGCCTTTTTCTTGTTGCCCTGCCGGTAATAAATATCGCCCATTTGCTCTAAAAAACTGGACTGCATCTCACGGTCATCCTCATCCGTCACAGCCAACCCTGCCGAATAAACTTTCAGAGCCGCCTTCAAATTGTGCCCAAGCAAATAGCTCATCCCCTTGTAAAAATAAAATTCAGCCACATTGGGAAACTGCTGCAATGCACTGTCGCAAAGTGCCGTCACGCTCGTGGCATCTGCCTCACGGATAGCGATTTGCAACAACTGCAACCAGGCAACAATATCATCCGGAACGGTTTTTGTCAGTTCGTAATACTGCGCTTTGGCTTCAGCAATTTTGCCTTGCGAAAGCAAATAATCGCCGTTCAATCGCAACGCATAATAGCCATATTCC
This sequence comes from Bacteroidia bacterium, assembly GCA_025996835.1. Classification (GTDB taxonomy): domain Bacteria; phylum Bacteroidota; class Bacteroidia; order Bacteroidales; family Azobacteroidaceae; genus Azobacteroides. The sequence goes on along the minus strand of BNTU01000112.1, from coordinate 4,577 downwards.
GGCTTGTCGGGACGTGCTTTTGCCAATTCCCGGTACAAGGCAATAGCCTGTTCATACTGCTTTGTAGCGTGATACAACTCGGCTAATTCCGATTTATAAGTCTGATTGTCAGGCTGATAAGCATAAGCCTGCTTCAAAGAAGCCAAAGCCCGTTCGGGTTCCTGAAGCAACACATAATAATGCGACAACTCATACCACGCCACCGCCGAAGTAGAATCCAATTTCAAGGACTGCTGCAAAGCCTCAAACGCCTCCTCATAGTCCTCCTGATATTTCAACCGAAGCGACTCAACAAAAAGCGAATCAGACAAAAACTTGTCCCGCGAAAACAAAGATTGCGCCACAACAACCTCATCCGCCAACACCCCCCCACAAAAAACAAACAAAAAAACAAAAAACCCAACCTTTCTCATAACTCATAACTCATAACTCATAACTCTCAAAGAACCCCCGTATGCCCAAACCCGCCAACACCGCGCTCACTCGAAGCGAGCTCCTCAACCGCCTGCCACTCAACACGTTCGTGCTTGGCAACCACCATTTGGCAGATGCGTTCGCCGTCTGTGATGGTAAACGGCTCTTTTGACAGATTGATGACAATCACCTTGATTTCGCCACGATAATCGGCATCAATCGTACCCGGCGAATTGACCAGCGAAATGCCAAACTTAATCGCCAGCCCACTTCTCGGGCGAATTTGCGCCTCATAGCCAACAGGCAATTCGATGAAAAGACCGGTCGGCACCAGCATACGCTCCAACGACCCCAACACAATCGGCGCATCAATGTTAGCCCGCAAATCAAGCCCTGCTGAGTGCAACGTTTCGTACTCCGGCAGGGCATGCTTCGATTTATTTATAACTTTAACTTTCATGCAGTTACCAGTTACCAGTTATCAGTTACCAGTTACCAGATCCGTCATAATGTTGGTAACTGGTAACTGGTAACTGGTAACTGTTAAATGCGTTTTTCTTTGATGCGGGCTTTCTTACCGGTCAAATCGCGCAGGTAATACAATTTGGCACGGCGTATCCTGCCAACTTTGTTGCGCACGATTGAATCGATAAACGGCGAATTGAGCGGGAAAATACGCTCTACACCCACGTTGTCCGACATTTTGCGAACAGTAAACCGTTTGGCATCACCATGCCCTGCGATTTTAATTACCACTCCGCGGTACTGCTGTACACGCTCCTTGTTGCCCTCTTTGATGCGGTAAGCCACCGTCACAGTGTCGCCACTCTTAAACTCAGGGAAATTTTTCTCTGCCGGATTAGCAAATGCCTCCTCGGCAATTTTCATCAATTCCATTTTTATTTTAACTATTTAATTTACAATACCTTAACGCAACATTCGCGAGTCACTCTTCTCTCCCCAGAGGTTACGATAAGTCTATTTCGGGCGCAAAGGTACGAAATAGTTATGAGTTATGAGTTATGAATTACGAGTTTTTTTGCACATACGTTATAATTTGTGTTAAAAAGCCGCGTTGTTGTTCCTTAAACTGGAATATGTTGAGCTTTCAGCCTCACTTAGAATTGTTTTTTAACACCCATTAAGATGTGTGTGCAAAAAAACTCATAATTCATAATTCATAACTCATAACTATTTCGTACCTTTGCAGTCGCAAACTGCGGCTGTGGTGTAATTGGTAGCCACGCCAGACTTAGGATCTGGTGCTTCACGGCGTGGGGGTTCGAGTCCCTTCAGCCGCACAAATGCGAATAAACTGCTAAAAATCAATGAGTTACAAGACGGGTGACAGAAAAAACCGGCATCAAGTGAATGATGTCGGTCGCAATTGTGAAATTTGTCGTCAAACAATAACTACACAACAGATGCTAATTCACGGCTGATTGCGTGAATGCCGTTAATTATCTTTTCGCGCTGCATTACCCTTGGCTTTTTGTGTCCTGAAGCATAATGCCCGATTTGTCGCTGGTTGATGCCTGTAGCCCGTGCAATGGCAGATCGCGTGAGTATGCCATCCAAACGATGAAGCAATGCCGAAGTTTCTAATTGATACTCTAATTCATATTCACCTTGTTGCAACCATTCCGGTAGAGCATCGCCATCATGTACACAGCCTTCAATATGAAATTGAATGGCTTCCTGAAAGTCTTTTTTAAGTCCATCTAATGTTTTGTTTGTGACAACAACAAAACCATTTAATGCAGAATTTTCTGTTACACAACTGTAGTTATTTCCGCTCCAGCCTACTTTTACTTGTATTTTTTCCATTGTTTTTATTTTTTTTAGCAGGGTGGTTACTTCCACCCTGCCTGTTTCCAAATGCTGTTTAAATTTTCTTGACTTAGAACTTCGGATAGCTTGCCCCTTACGGATGCTTTTGTTTGCTTCGTTGGATGCCTGAATTGTCTGTGGTCTCCTTTCCAATAAGCGATATACCAGTCATCGGCTTCCAACAGTTTAATTACTTCTACTACCTTGTATCGTTTCATTGTTTATTGTATTTTATTGTTTGACAGCGCAAAGGTAGTAAAAACAATACCAATGTGCAAATGAAAATGTGATTTTTAACCTTAAATCCGCAATTATTTTTTTAGCTAAAATGCAAAACATTGAAAATCAAATCATTACAACGCTTTGCGGTTAAAAAAAATTTCACTACCTTTGGCGCGTAATTTATCATTCTAAAAAACAGACAAAAATGGCAGTAATAATAACACACATTTTAGCCGCCAATTGGTTGCGTTGCTGTAAATTATCCGCGAACATGATTGTTCTCTGGCTTGCAGCGATTTTATTTTCGTGTGGCGGAAAGGTCGAATATGTATCGCATCAGGGTTTCGCGGAAGGCACGACCTATAAGATTTCCTACTCGCCTCCTGCCGCCGGTGAAAGTTACGAAGAGGACATTGTGCAGTTACTTCAACGATTTAGCGAGTCGCTTTCCATGTATATCCCCACTTCGCTGATTTCACGCATCAACCGGAACGTTCCCGATGTGGAAATTGACGATTATTTCCGTACCGTGTTCGTTAAGTCTGCGGAAATCAATCGTGCATCGTCCGGTGCCTTTGATATTACTATCGCTCCCATTGTCAACCTGTGGGGATTTGGTTTCACGTCCGATACTCCCGATATTGACCCTGCCAAAATAGACAGTTTGCTGCAATTTGTGGGGATGGACAAGGTGCGCATCGTTGGAAACAGGGTGGAGAAGGATTCTCCGGGTGTGATGCTCGATATGAATGCCATTGCCAAAGGGTATTCGGTAGATGTGGTGGCAAATTTTCTGAAAAGCAAGGGATGCAAAAACTATTTGGTTGAAATTGGCGGCGAGATTGTCGCGCGAGGCGTCAACGCATCTGGCAAACCGTGGCGGGTAGGCATTGACCGTCCCGCAGACCGCGCCATACCCGGGCAGAATTTGCAAGCCATCGTGGCACTTGACAACAAAGCTTTGGCTACGTCAGGCAATTACAGACGCTTTTTTGAGAAAGACGGGGTTAAATACGCCCATTCCATCGACGTGAAAACGGGTTATCCGGTGAATCACAACCTGCTGAGTGTAACCATCGTGGCAGATGATTGCATCACCGCCGATGCTTGGGCTACGGTCTGCATGGTGTCGGGACTTGACAAAACGAGAACGCTCTTAGCCAGCCATCCCGAATTGGAAGCTCTGCTGATATACAGCGACACACAAGGCAATTATCAAATAGAGGTCACCAAAGGCTTGGAAAGCGCGGTCAGTAAATAAATTTAAAATTCAATTTATGCGTACCATTCCCGTTTTCGGTTTTTCAGATTTTGGAGCGTATCAATACAGATATTGACGTCGTCCACTAACTGAAAATCAAACATTCCTACACATATAATGTCAGCACCGTTCTCGAAAGCCCAGTTGAAACCGTCCTTGGGGTAGATGGCACCTGCGGCAAGCACTTTAAAGCCTATGACCGGTATTTTTGCACGGTTGACAAATTCTACCGTGCGGTCGGGGAACGGGCAAAAACAGTTGTCGTGGAACTGATTGTGGTCCCGACTATATTTGCCGTCCACCTCAAAAGGCTTTCGGTTTTCGCGCGGATGCGCCGACCAGTAATTGTCGTGGTGCATGGTTTTCATGTAAAAGTCAGGGAAGATACCTTTTTCGTCGCACAATATCAAAGAATCAATGGTATGTGCACCCATTCCGGCTATCGAACCATGGCTCCTGATTCTGTCCATCAGTCCGGCTATCACATCAAACTTCCCGTCCCGAACAAGCCAGTCACACCAGTTTCCTTGCAGTTGTATCATATCCATTCCGCTATCAACGGCTTGGGTGACATCGGCATAAATATCATCCTTGTTTTTTTCGTCAACGCCGATTTGGGTGATTATCTTGATTTTACTGCCTGTTATTTTTTTGTATTTGACCATTATCGGTATCTGCTGATAAGCAATATTAATGGCATTGATACCTGCCTGTTCGCCCAGCATCAGGGTTTCAAAGACTTTTTTCTCTGTATTATACGCTTTCATAAGGCTGGAGGTATATATCAAATCCCGCGAATGTGCCCAACCACCAATTATATTTGAACCCATGATTAAGCGGCTGATTTCGA
>BNTU01000111.1 GCA_025996835.1 Bacteroidia bacterium | reverse complement strand
AGTACTCTTCTCACGCTCGGGGGGATGGAGTGGTAAGAACACATGGTACCGACTGCGGGAAAAGGAATGGAAATGAAATGGAGAGTCTGCTGAGAGGCGAAAGTGATGTAAAGAGGGGATAGTACCGAGTGCGGTACACTGAGTACTCTTCTCACGCTGGCTCGGGTGGTGCGGCATGGATAAATGTTACAGGCTATTGGCCTAAAAAACTTGTCGCAATGAATACTATCTTTAGAACCGCTGATGCTGTATCGTGGGAAGTGTACCCTTTCCCGAACATGCGCTATGCCGATTTGCTGCTGCTTACGGCGGAAGCCGTGAACGAAGCAGAAGTACCCGCCAATGCATATCCGTACATTGACGAGGTCAGAACGCGCGCCGGATTGGATGGCGTAGTGAACAGCTGGCAGACCCATGCATCGGCAAACTATAAGACTAAGCCTAGCACCAAAGAAGGTCTGCGTGACATCATTCAACAAGAACGGAAAATAGAATTGGCTTGCGAGGGACACTATTTTTGGGACTGTCGCCGCTGGAAAACAGCCGTAAATGACAATAATCGCCTGATACAAGGTTGGAATGTGATGGGGGCTTCTGTAAGCGATTATTACATCCCAACCACGGTTTATATCCAAAAGTTTATTACCCCGCGCGACTATTTTTTCCCGATACCGGAAAGTGACTTTATCAATAATCCACAGTTAATACAAAATCGGGGATGGTGATTGTCTGAACCACGATTTTAATAAGATTAAAAAGATTAGCAAGATGAAAGAGAATATGATTATCATGGTAATCTTGTAAATCTTATTAAAATCAAGGTTCAGACAAAAAGAATTAAAAATTAATAATTTAAAAATTAAAGAATATGAAAACAATTTATTGTAGTTTTATTGCTTGTTTGTTTCTGTTGTCTTCCTGCGAGGAAAAGTCGCTGGAGCCAACCATTAAGAGTCTGGGGAAACCCGGGGCGGTTGCCGAAGCAACCATTACTAAAACTCCGATAGCCGGAGGTGTTGTCATTAAATATCGCGTGCCCGATGCCGAAGATATTTTGGAAGTAAGAGCCGCATATACCCTGCCGAACGGACAGCAACGGGAAGAGTCTGCTTCGTTTTATGCGAATCAGTTGACGCTGGAAGGTTTTAACGACACGAACGAGCATGAAGCCTTGTTGTATGCCGTTAACCGTGCTCAGGAGAAATCCGACCTTGTATCGGTAAAGTTTACGCCGCTTGAATCGTCCTTGAGCAAAGCTGCTAAGACAGTGCAGATAATTACCGGCTTTGGAGGACCCACTTTCATCTGGGAAAATCCGGACAGAGCCGCGCTTGCCTTCGAACTCCTCACAGAGGATGAAACCAGCACATTGCGACCGGCAAACATCCTGACCTCTACGCTGGCATCTACTCAATACACCCTTCGCGGTTATGAGCCGAAACCCCGAAAATTTGGCTTGATTATCAGAGATAATTGGGGAAATGCTTCGGACATCATTCAGCCAGCAGAGGGACCAATCACGCCTCGTGTGGAGGAAAAATTAGATAAGAGCATCATGAGTATTCTCATTCTGCCAAGCTCAGGTGCTGGCAATAAAGGTGATACTCCGTTCACCGGATGGGGTGCGAGGAACGAAAGCCTGATAAATGATAATATAGACGATAACGGACATACGGCTGGCAACACTATGCCAGAAGCTTCCTTTACATTAAATTTAGGTGTTTCTACGACACTGAGTCGGGTAGTGCTACATCAGCGTAGAGATGCGTTTGGCACCGCCGGAGAGTGGTATTATTACAACTTTGGAAACCCGAAAACTTTTACCGTATATGGCAGCAACTCCGAGACTGTTCCGAGTAGTGACTGGAGCGAATGGACAAATATTGCAGATTTCGAACTTATAAAACCTTCGGGGTTGGGTGGCAATGAGTTCTCCGCTGATGATAGAGCGGCGGCGGATGCCGGACATGATTTTGATTTTCCGCAAGGAATAGGCGCATTCCGGTTTCTCCGATTCCAATTTCATAGCATCTGGAATGATGCTGCGACCTATGTACATATATCAGAAGTAACCACTTATGGTGCAAGTGTTGAATAAAATTTTAAAATTAAAGAAATGAAAAAGAGTTATATTAGTTTATTAGCAATAGGAATGAGCCTGTTTGGTTTCATCTCCTGCGATAATTTTATGGATGTCCACAAGGAGTACGTCGAAGACGGTGAAACCATCTATGCTCCAAAAGTAGATTTAATATCGTTCAGAGCAGGCGAGGGACGGATTTTGTTTCAATGTTGGTTGGTCAATTCGCCGAATGTGAAGACGGTTGAAGTATCTTGGACCGACGGCAACGAACAAAAGAAAAAGTCCATCACGGTTCCTGAATCCACTTTGGATACCGTCCGCATAGAGGAATATCTTCCGGATCTGGGAGAAAAATCCTATACGTTTGATGTGCGGACAACAGACAACCACGGTCATCAATCCCTCAAAACCACCGGCTCAGCTACTTCTTATGGCGCACTCTTCCGAAGCACCCTGTTAAACCGGCGCGTTGATGTGGGTCGTACTGTTGAGGTTGGCACGGATATCCGGATACAGATTCCATGGGGAGCAGCCGCTGACACCTTAATGCGGAGTGAAATCCGTTACACTGCCGTCGGCAATGTGCCAACAGTTATCAAGGTAAATCCAACCGACGTCCTCACTACTATTACGGATGCGGCACCCGGCTCAACGTTTGAGTACCGTTCTCGGTTTCTGCCGGAACCGACTGCCGTAGATACTTTCGACATGGCTTGGGAGAGCTTGACAATAGATCCGGCTATTTTCTTTGACAGAACGAGTTGGACAGTGTCCGTATCCGATTTTGCAGACCCTGTCGCGAGGGTTATTGACAACGACCTGACTACATACTGGCACTCATCGTATCCCGCCGCTTTTGCCTTCCCTCACTGGATTATTATTGACATGACATCGGTGAGAGATATTACACGGATCGAAATTTATCGGCGTGACGGTTTTATCACCCTTAAAAACATTGAGTATTACGTAAGTGATGACCCTGCTCATGATGCACTCACATGGGTAAAGATTGGCGATGTTGAGTTTCCAAACGACGTTTTACCGCGGATGATGACGCTTGATATACCTTCGCCGAATCCCGCCCACAAGAAACGTTATCTGAAAATCGTGGTGCCCGACAGCTACGCCTCTAATACGTTCACCCATATAGCGGAAATCAATGTTTATGGGACTTATTGATAACGGAAAACAGGACAACCGCAGAGAAATTGTAGGGGCAGACACACAGGTCTGTCCCTACGATATTGTGTAAAATTATAGACGTAAAAAATTAAAATATGAAGACAAATAAAATTTTCTTAGGGTTGCTCGTTCTTGCTGTTTCAACCGTAAATCCTTTGGCAGCCCAAAAAACTGTCCGGCAGTCAGTTCAAAAAATCGACCTTGGCAAAGTCACGGAGATTAAAATAGAGGAAACTCTTTTTGGTCATAATCTGGAACACTGCCGTAGCGCAGTATTTCAGGGACTAAGTGCCCAACTGTTGCGGAACCGCAAATTCGCGGGAAAGCCTGCTCATTTCGGAGAGCCTGCCGAATGGTACAGGGTGGGAGCGGCAAACGCCTTTATCTCCTTGGTTGCTGTTAGGGGCGCATACGTTAAACACATTGGCAATACGTGGAAGAACTTTCTTAGCAATAACGAAATTAATTCTGTAATTATACAGAATCCGCAGCCCAATCAAAAAGCAGGGATAGGGCAGAAAGGGCTGGCACTCAAAGGCGGAGCGGCATATACAGCCAAGTTCATTGCCAAGGTCAGGGGCGATGAACTTCCCCTTAACGTAACCCTTACCGTTGTCGGTTCCGGCGGTAAAATCCACGGAGAAAAAACATTCAGCCTCGAAGCCGGAGACTGGAAGACCTGCGAATTTTCAGTTACCCCGCAGAACGATGATACAAACGCCTCTTTTGAAATAAGTTTTTCCCAACAGGCGGAACTAAGGCTCGGCGTTGCCTCCCTCCTGCCAACAGACAATTTTCACGGCATGAGAAAAGATGTGGTTGCCCTGATGAAAGAGATAGGCATCTCCCTGCTCCGGTGGCCCGGCGGCAACTTTTCGGGCGAATACCGCTGGAAGGACGGTCTTCTGAATGTCGATGAGCGTGCGCCGCTCCTCGCCTATACGCCTGTTGAGTCGCAGCCCCACAGTGGTGGTTATGATTTCCACGAAATTGGCATTGACGATTTTATCGCCCTCTGCCGTGAAATAGGAGCTAAACCTTATCTGACAATTAACCTTGCTTGGGACACTCCTGAAGAAGCAGCCCAATGGGTTGAATACTGCAATGGAAGTGCGGCTACCGAATGGGGTAAAAAACGGGCAGAGCGCGGCAACCCCGAACCTTATAATGTAGAATACTGGTCATTGGGCAACGAGTTTGGATACAGTCACATGGAAGGACTCAATACCCCCGAAGATTACGCAAAAAAGGCAAACTCCTGCGTAGAGGCAATCAAAAAGGTTGATTCCTCGATTAAGTTTTTCTCCTCCGGTCCTTACGGTCCCGGCTGGAACTCGGCGGACTGGACAACTAAAGGGCTGGCTCCGATGGCAAAGCATATTTCGTATCTCTCCTTTCACGCCTATCAATCGGATTTTTTTAACGGCGTTGATTTTGCGACTGCCAAGGGTCTGAAAGAAAGTTACGAAAGGGTTACCGGCACTCCCGCAGGATGGCTTGACGGACTCCGAAAATCGCGGGCTTTTCTCGATTCTCAGAATGAGGATATAAAGAAAATCGCTATCTCTTTTGACGAGTGGAACACCTTTTACGCTTGGTTTCACGACCCCTGCGTCATCGAAGGAGTGTTCACCGCGTTAATGCTGGAGATGGTCTGCAAAGAATCCAAAGCCCTCAATATGCCGGTGTGCGTGTACTTCCAGCCGGTTAACGAAGGTGCCATTATGGTTCATCCCCTCACGAGCGACCTGACCGCCAACGGTCAAGTCTTCGCACTGATGAAGAAACACCGAGGCGGCACACTTGCGGACATCCACTCAAGCGATGCAGCTCTCCATTGCCTCGGAAGCGTTGACAAGGAAAAACGCTTTACCGTAACGCTTATCAACAGTTCTTATGACAAGCCCATTCCCTTTATTCCGGGTAAAGGATTGAAGAAGATACAGAACGCCGTCCTCCTTGACGGAAGCGGCACCATTTTCCACGGTTCAAAATTCATTCAGGCAGATGGACTGAAAGTGAAAAACACCGCAGGCGAATTTGTTATCCCTCCCCGCTCAATCTTGCAGATAGAAGGGGAGGGCAAGTTCAATTAGTAACTGCGGAAAAGTTAGAATGTAGAACAGTTGACAGTTAAAAATTAATGAAAATGAAAAATAAAAATGATAAAAATTACCAGGATAACTGCATCAAAATTACGGGAGTGAAGAGTGAAAGATTTGTGCGAGGTGGGGCGACCACCCCCACCTACAGCACCCCCGAAGGGCATAGCCGTCAGGTTAAGGGTGAAGCCCTTCGAGCAATAGCGTAGGGCATCGCCCTACGGACAGGATATGGCATTGAATGCAAGCCCTGAAAGGGCGATAGCACCGGCTAATGCCCTTTCAGGGCGAAACGCGAAGGAGAGGAATTTCTTCGTAGGGCGATGCCCTACGCTAGTGCTCGAAGGCTTTCAGCCTTAACTTTAATCATAAAAATCACTGAAATCATACGAAAATCAAAGTTCAGATTTTTTCAGGACAACCGCAGAGAAATTGTAGGGGCAGACACGCAGGTCTGCCCCTACTTATTCTAAGGAGGTGACTAATGGCGTGAGGGGGCGTTTTTGAAAAAAAATGTGTTTTTTTTCAAAAAAAATGGCTCATTTTTTTTTTGTTTCAAAAATTGTGCTTACCTTTGTTGCTGTAAAAAAAACAATATAAAAATGAGAAATATAGTTATAAGTCTTTTATGTATAGTCAGTTGTTTACCTGCCTACGCTCAGTCTGCGGACAAAACAGCCCGTTCAGATGCGTTTTATTGGAAAAACTCCAAGGGGACATTGTTGTTACATGCTGCCGACCACACGGTTGTCGGTCAATTGGCGAACAGCAAAACAGGTAGCATCCGGTTTTCTGATGCTATAACATCCATCGACCCCGCTACGTTTAAAATCACTCGTCGATACACAGTCGCCAAAGATGTGGATTCGGTTAGTATCTCTCTTGATTTTATCCATGCTTCACCCTGCGCCTACTGGATGATTCCTGCGGTATCGTACAATGGCAACAACTATGGACGGGGGAAAGAACCCAAAGGGGCGCAAGAAAACGGGCTGTGGCGTACTTATTCCTATCGGCGCACGCCCATCCCCGGTGCGCTGTATTCGGAAGGCGACCGCTTTGCCGTAGCCACTTGGGGCGATACGCCCACCGGCGAAAGAGATGATTATTCCTGTTCCATAGAACCCCGCGAAAAACAGACCGTTCACCGTCTGATATGGCCGGAAGAAGAATTGCCACAAACATATTCTAATAGAGACCGCTATAGCCAAGGTTTTAGAAAGTATCTGAAATTAAAAAAAGGCGAGAGTGTTACATTGACCATGTATCTCACCGTCAGCGTCGTGAAGCCGCACCATCAAGCCGTACAACACTTTATGCACAAAGCGTGGGAATATGCCGACAAACCGGTTGTTGCCGTTGAAAACGCGGAACAACTGTGGGATTTAGGTATCCGCTATGCTACCGAATCATTGTGGGCGGAAGAAGGCTCGTTTAAAGGCTTCAGCATCGGATTACATTCGGATGAGAAAGGTTGGGTCCAGCGCAAGGACTATAAATACGAAATAGGCTGGTGCGGACAAAACGCTTCCCTTGCCAATTCGCTGTTGGTGGATTACATCCGAAATCAACACCCGAAATCGTTGGAAAAAGGGTTGGCGGCATTGGATACCTGGGCGGAACATTGCCCTTTGCCCAATGGTTTATTTGTTACTCATTACGACAATATTTTGAGTAATAACACAAACTTTGTGATGGATGCCTGCAATCTGGGTGCAGCGGCATTGAACTATTTTGAGGCTTTTGACCTGACCAAAACCATCGGAAAAGACAGACCCCAATACGAGCGCATCGCCTTTGGTATCTGTGATTTTGTCAAGGCAGACCAACAAGCCAACGGTGTATACGCCCGCGGCTGGCGACCGGACGGAACGGCTTATGTGCGGGAAGGAACCATCGGTTGTTTCATGGTTCCGCCCATGCTGGAAGCCTATAAGCGTTCACAGGACGCATCCTATCTTTTGTCTGCACAAAAGGCTTACAACTATTACATGAATGAATTGAAAACCGATGGATACACTACCGCCGGGGCATTGGATACCTGGTGCATCGATAAAGAATCGTCGATGCCTCTATTGCGTTCGTCGCTGATGCTTTACCAAATTACCGGCGACCGTGAATATTTGGATAATGCCGTTGCCGCGTCTTATTATTTGTCCACATGGATGTGGCATTATCAGGGAATATATCCCGCAGATGATAATTTCTCCGTGTATGGCTACAACACATTCGGAGCAACCTCCGTGTCGGTGCAACACCACCATTTGGATAACTATGCACTGTATTGGGTAACGGACTGGATAAAACTGTCAGACCTCACCGGCGACCCACAATGGAAAGAAAAAGCACTTGCCGTATGGAGAAATGGAAGTCAATTGGTTTCGGACGGCACCTTGAATATCAATGGACGTGTGCGTCCGGCAGGTTCGCAAAACGAAGCTTTCTTTGAATCGCACTGGCAGTTTGGAGCAGGGGAACGCATCAATTCGTGGTTGGTGGCATGGCCCGGCGCGTTCCGGCTTGAAACATTAAGGCATCCGGAAGGGCGACGTGCGCTGGTTGGTGAAACCAGAGCCGATACATTGCTATCTCTACTTCACGATGCTTCGGGCAATTATGTCTTTGTGGTGGCACACCGCGGTGATTGGCGGAATGCGCCCGAAAACTCGCTAAAAGCGATGGAAAGGTCTATTAAAATGGGCGTTGATATGGTGGAAATCGACATCCGAATGACCAAAGACAGTGTGCTTGTGCTGATGCACGACGGTAGCATCGACCGAACCACAACAGGCAAAGGTAGAGTTTCGGATTATACGCTGGCTGAGCTGCGGCAATTTTACCTGAAAGATGGCTTAGGGGTGGTTTTAACTCAACAAATCCCCACACTAAAAGAAGTGATGCTCCTCTGCAAGGATAAAATTTTAGTAAACGCGGACAAGGCTTCCGACTACATGGATAAAGTGCAGGAAGTGTTAAAGGAAACCGGCACGGAAAAGCAAGTGGTATATAAAGGATATCGACCATACGCGGCTGTAAAGCAACAGTACGGCGATTTATTGAATCAAATCATCTACATGCCGATTGTTATTGACAATACAAAAGGCTTGGACACAGTCGTTGTCGATTTCATAAAACACTACAAGCCGGTTGCATTTGAGGTTATTTTTGGAGCCGAAGACTCTCCGATGAATGCAGCGGTCAAAACAATGAAGACAAGCGGATGTCGTGTGTGGGTAAACTCACTGTGGGGCAACATGAATGCCGGACATAACGACGAACGCGCCGTTGACGAGCCGGATGCCTGCTGGGGGTGGCTCATCGATTACGGCGCGAGTATTATCCAGACCGACCGTCCGAAAGAACTGATTGAATACCTGGAAAGTAAAAATAAAAGAATCACAAAGTGACTATAAAAAAAAATAATAAATATCATCATGAATAAAAAATTTTATCTACTGGCAGGAGCGTCGCTGTTATTCTCTTGCCAACAGCAGCCCGAGACGGCAAATCGTATTTCAGTCGATTTTGCCCAAAAAGGTGCCAAAGTGTCCGAATCAATGTACGGCATTTTCTTTGAAGAAATCAATCACGCCGGTGATGGCGGACTGTATGCCGAACTGGTGCAGAACCGCAGTTTTGAGGAAAAGGAAATCCCCAAAGGGTATAGCGTACGCGACGGCAGACTCCATCCCGCGCCCGTGACCAATCACATCACCGGGGAAGTGCGTAATCAATCGTTCAAATGGAATCCGGAGGATATTCCGGCTTGGTCGCTGAGCGATGCCACGAAAGCGAAAATCAGCCTGAGCAAGAAAAATCCCTTGTTTGCGGAAGCACCTACGCAATTGCAAGTTACGGTTTCGGATGCCTCGAAACCCGTTTCCGTTATCAACAGCGGTTACTGGGGAATGGGTTTTCAAAAAGACCGGCACTATAAACTGCGTTTTTATGTAAATGCCGACCGCAGCTATCAGGGAACGGTGACGGCTAAACTGTTGTCGGCTGACAATCAGGTACTTGCTTCACAATCTTTCGACCTGAAAAGC
>BNTU01000110.1 GCA_025996835.1 Bacteroidia bacterium | reverse complement strand
CCATTTTTCTTGGTCGTTTTAGACCAGCAATAAATGCAAATTTTTTACTCATAACTTTAAATGCTTGCAAATATATGTATTTCAATTAGTTATCACCACTTCCAGCCTGAATTTTGTCCATTAGCCCAAAATTTTGAATTTGTTATGAAACCGAAAATTCTTTTTATGATGTATATGCCTCCTCCTGTTCATGGCGCTGCTATGGTTGGCAAATATATTCATGATAGTGAATTAGTCAATAAAACATTTGATTGTCACTATATTAATTTAATGTTGGCTACAGATTTGAGTAATGTTGGTAAAGGTAGCTTTAAGAAGTTGGGTGTTTATATATGTTTAATAAAACAGATTATTCAAGAAATAAGAAAGATAAGACCGGAACTTTGTTATGTGACTGTTAATGCTACCGGAGGTCCTTTTTATAAAGATTTTATTATTATTCAGTTATTAAAAATTTTCAAGTGTAAAATAGTTGTGCATTACCATAACAAAGGTGTTTCTACTCGACAAAATAGGCTGTTAGATAATATTTTATACCGGAGTTTCTTCAAAAATTTAATGGTGATCCTTTTGGCAGAAACGCTATACCAAGATATTCGGAAATATGTTAAAAGAGAAAATGTCTTTATTTGTCCGAATGGCATTCCGGATTTAAGCCTGAAACAGCAAATTATTGATAAAAATAATAAAATACCGCAAATACTTTTTCTGTCAAATTTATTGATAGAAAAAGGTGTTTGGGTATTATTGGATGCCTGTCAAATACTCAAGAGAAAAGGATATATCTTTCAATGTAATTTTATTGGTAAAGAAACCGCAGAAATTAATGAATCTATTTTTACAGAAGCTGTTGAAACGAGAAAGTTGAGTGGTATTGTTCATTTTTTAGGGGGAAAATATGGAGAAGAAAAAAGTTTTTATTTTCAAAATGCTGATCTATTTGTTTTTCCTACTCATTATTATAATGAATGTTTTCCTTTGGTACTTCTTGAAGCAATGCAATATCAATTACCTGTAATATCAACGGCTGAAGGTGGTATTTCTGAAATTATTGAACATGGATATACCGGTTTTATAGTAAAAAAACAAGATTCTGAGGATTTAGTCGAAGCAATTGAAAAATTATTATTAAATTCGTCTCTGCGAATAAAGATGGGCGAAGTTGGATATATACGTTTTAAAGAAAATTTTACATTAGAAAAATTTGAAATTAAATTTGTAAATATTCTGACGCAAATTTTAGAAAACTCAAATGTGATGTACAAGCAACCACTCAGAAGTATGAATATCTAAAATCACAAAAAAGTGTTGCAATATGGGTTCCGAGCTCGGAATGAGTTGGATTTGGTGTGTCAATTTGACAAATAATTTATGCAACGAAAAAAAGTCTTCATAAGCAGTGTGCAATCTGAGTTTGCGGCAGAACGGCAAATGCTGTTTGAGTATATGACTACTGATGCCTTGCTGGGAAAATTCTTTGAACCGTTTGTGTTCGAGAATGTTCCTGCATTGAATGTTGCGCCTGATACTGTTTTTCTGCAAGAAGTTGAAAATTGCGATATTTATATTGGACTTTTCGGGAAAAATTACGGTTATGAAGACACTAACGGCGTTTCGCCAACAGAAAGGGAATTTGATTGTGCCGTAAAATATCACAAAACAAAGTTTGTTTATCTGACAAATCTCAACAATACAGAACGTAATCCAAAGGAAGTCAATTTGATAAGAAAAGCCGAAAAATCGGTTATTCGTAAAAAGTTTGACAGTATTTTAGATTTGCGCGTTTCAGTTTACAATTCGCTTGTCAGATATTTGGAAGAAAATGAGTGCATCCGCACTTCGCCATTCGATATTTCGATAAATCAATATGCTACGCTTGACGATTTGGATATTGAAAAAATAAGCAGTTTTGTGTATATGGCGCACAATAAAAGGGCATTTCCTTTTTTGCCAAATACAAATCCGGTGGAAGTGCTTACGCATTTAAATCTCATTCAAGATGGGAAAATTACCAATGCTGCGATATTGCTTTTCGGCAAGAATCCGCAACGATTTTTTATTACTTCCGAAGTGAAGTGCGCGCTGTTTTTCGGTACGGATGTAGAAAAACCCATTCCTTCGTATCAAATTTATAAAGGAGATGTTTTTCAGTTGATTACACAGGCAAAAAATTTTGTAGTTTCAAATATCAGGGCTAAAACAGGAACACGCGACAAGAATGTGCAGGTAGAAATTGAGTATGAATTGCCCCTCGCCGCTTTGACGGAAGCCATTGTAAATGCTGTTTGCCACCGCGACTATACCAGCAATGCTAGTGTACAGGTAATGCTTTTTAGCGACCGCCTTGAAGTTTGGAGTCCGGGGCATCTGCCTTACGGAATGACTGTTGCCAAACTCAAGCAATTTCATAATTCAATGCCTGTCAATCCCTTACTTGCAGAGCCGATGTTTCTCAACGGAACAATAGAAAAAGCAGGAACAGGCACTCGCGATATGTTTCGCCTGTGCAAAGAGGCAGGTCTGAAAGAACCGGAATTTATTCAGGAAGAAATGTTCAGAACCATTCTTTGGCGCGACTTGTCGTTAAATGCAGACGCTGAAGGTCCTGATAAAGGTCCTAATAAAGGTCCTAATAAAGGTCCTAATAAAGGTCCTAATGAAAATCAAGATAATCTGACTCATAATCAACAATTGATTTTGGCTGAAATTACAATAAATATAAGCATTACAAATGCTGCATTGGCGGATATTATAGGCATTTCTGCGCGAAAAATCCGTGAAAATATATCCAAACTTAAAGAAAAGGGAGTTTTGGAAAGAAAAGGCGCAAAACGAAACGGTTATTGGGAAATTAATAAAAATAATGAACGCATATAATAATTTATGCAGCGAAAAAAAGTCTTCATAAGCAGTGTTCAATCTGAGTTTGCAGAAGAGCGGCAAATGCTGTTTGAGTATATGACTACCGATGCCTTGCTGGGAAAATTCTTTGAACCGTTTGTGTTCGAGAATGTTCCTGCATTGAATGTTGCGCCTGATACTGTTTTTCTGCAAGAAGTTGAAAATTGCGATATTTATCTTGGACTTTTCGGAAAAAATTACGGTTATGAAGATGCTAAAGGCGTTTCGCCAACAGAAAGGGAGTTTGATTGTGCCGTAAAATATCACAAAACAAAGTTTGTTTATCTGACCAATCACAGCAACACAGAACGTAATCCGAAAGAAATAAAACTGATAGAAAAAGCCGAAAAATCGGTTATTCGTAAAAAGTTTGACAGTATTTTAGATTTGCGAGTTTCGGTTTATAATTCGCTTGTCAGATATTTGGAAGAAAACGAGTGCATCCGCACTTCGCCGTTCGATGCGACATTGAATAATTACGCTACTTGGAAGGATTTGGATAAGGAAAAAATCAAAAATTTTCTATATATTGCCCACGAAAAAAGAGCGTTTCGTTTCACGCAGAGCGCCAACCCTAAAATGGTTTTGTCACACTTGAATCTCGTTCAAGACGAAAAAATTACCAACGCAGCCCTTTTGCTTTTCGGCAAAAATCCGCAACGATTTTTTATTTCTTCCGAAATTAGATGTGCTATGTTTCCCGGCGATGATGTAGTGAAGCCAATTACGTCATATCAAGTTTATAAAGGCGATGTGTTTGAGTTAGTTAGGCAGGCAGCACAATTTGTGCTTTCCAATATTCGCTCAAAAACAGGAGTGCGTGACAAAGGTATTGAGGTTGATGTTGAATATGAATTACCCATCGCAGCCGTTACCGAAGCCATTGTTAACGCTGTGGCACATCGCGATTACACAAGCAATGCCAGTGTTCAGGTAATGCTTTTTAAGGATAGATTAGAGGTATGGAATCCGGGACATTTGCCTTATGGAATGACAGTAGCAAAACTCAAGCAATATCACAGTTCTGTACCTGTCAATCCTCTGCTTGCAGAGCCTATGTATCTGAACGGCACAATAGAAAGAGTAGGTACAGGAACGCGAGATATAGTGAAACTATGTAAAGATTTGGGGCTGAAAGAGCCGGAGTACATTCAGGAAGAATTTTTCAGAACAATTTTGTGGCGAAAGAATCTTGGGAAAACCGACCTGAAAACCGACCTGAAAACTGACCTGAAAACTGACCTGAAAACTGACCTGAAAACTGACCTGAAAACTGACCTGAAAACTGATAATATAGATAATATAATTGTGTCATTGATTTCAGAGAATAATAATATTATTATTCCTGAAATAGCCCAAACCATAAAATTAAGTATTTCAGGTACAAAATTAAGGTTAAATAAACTCAGAAGAGCAGGCATACTTGAACGCATCGGTGCTGATAAAGGCGGTTATTGGGAAATTAATAAAAATAATGAACGCGTATAATAGTTTGCTTACCGGATTTGGTGTGGGATATTGCGAACTCGGAATAACTTTACAATTTATTTAATATCTGATTTATGCTCTCCATTCTCATCAACGCTTACGCCTGCTCCCCCAATATGGGTTCCGAATCCGGAATGGCTTGGAATTGGTGCACCAATCTTGCGAATTATTGTGAACTTCACATCATTACAGAAGGCGAATTTAAAGATAAGATAGAAGCAGCATTGCCAACTCTCCCGCAAGGAAAAAATATGCACTTTTATTACAATCCCGTGTCGGAAAAGGTGCGGAAAATGTGCTGGAATCAAGGCGATTGGCGTTTCTATACGCATTATAAAAACTAGCAATACAAAACTTATCAATTAGCATCTGAAATTGTCAAAAAAGAAAAGATTGATGTACTTCATCAATTAAATATGATTGGTTTTCGGGAACCGGGATATTTGTGGAAAATTCCAAATATTCCATTCGTTTGGGGACCTGTTGGCGGTCTAAAACAATTCCCGGTAGCTTATTTGCAACAATCCGGATTGAAAATGAATGTGTTTAATCGGATAAAAAACGGTATCAATAGTTGGCAAATAACTCATGATAGAAGAGTTAAGCAAGCATTATTTCGCGCAAAATTATTAATTAGTTCCATTCCGGATTCCTATAATGCTATTAAAAAATCACACAAATTAGAATCCATTATCATTCCGGAAACCGGCTGTTTTTTGCCAGATCATTTGGCGTTTAATGATTCACGTTTTCAACAAACGAATTTTGATATAATGTGGGTCGGAAAGTTTGACTTTAGAAAGCAACTTGAAATAGCCTTGCGTACAATTGCCGCACTCAAACAGTTGGATGGACTGAAACTGCATATCTGTGGAACCGGAACGGAAAATCAAATAGCTTATTACCAGCAATTAGCATCAGAATTAGATATAAATGAACAGATTGAATGGTGTGGCACCATATCCAATCAGGAAATTTTCAAAATGATGCAAAAAAGTCATCTTTTCTTCTTTACAAGCGCCAGTGACGATACCTCTACGGTCGTTTTAGAGGCTATAAGTTGTTGTTTGCCGATTCTTTGTTTTGATGCTTGCGGTTTTGGCTATGTTGTCAATGAAAAGGTAGGCATAAAAATCCCCTTATCCAATCCCCAACAGTCCGCTCGCGAGTTTGCCGAAAAAATTGCCTATTTGTATAATCACAGAGATTTATTGCAAGCAATGTCTCACAATTGCATTGAAAGGCAGCAGGAATTGTCTTGGGATAATAAAGCGAAACAGATGGCAGAATTATATGAGCAAGCAACCGGAATGTGTCAATGATCAGAAATAAGTGGGACTGCGCTTCGGGCAAGTCTGCGGGACTTGCAGAAAAATAGCACCTGAAAAAAAAGATTTAGCAAAAAACATTATTTATATTAACAAGGAAGATATTGCTTTGGACCGCATTCGCAACTATGAACAACTGAACGAATTTGTGGTGTCAAAACTGAAAAATGATACCAGGAATTACATTTCATCCATTATACGCCGAAACAAAATTTGACACAATTAGTATCTATTTACAAGTCGGTCATTCATCATGCATAAACACTCCCTCATAAGTCTTTCCCTATCTCTTGGTCAATATGCCGATTTCGTTGATGAAATTGTGAATATTACCAAGACTGAGGCATGCAGTGACTACATCTGCGTGGCAAATGTGCACATGCTGGTGGAAGCCCACAATGATGCAGCGTTTGCAACGGCTGTAAATGATGCTGCAATCACCACGCCGGATGGGGTGCCGTTGACTTGGGCATTGAAATGGCTGCATGGGATAAGGCAGGAACGAGTGGCCGGGATGGATTTGCTGCCTGATTTGCTCATGCAGGCATCTCTACAAAAATTACCGGTGTTTTTTTATGGCACTACACCGCAGATATTGGAAGAAACCGAACAATATGTCAAAACACATTATAAGGGAATCCCCTCTATCGCGACCTATAGTCCACCTTTTCGTGATTTAACCAAGGATGAAGATGATGAAATTGTGAATAAAATCAATCATTCGGGGGCAAAACTTATTTTTGTCTCTCTTGGCTGTCCCAAACAAGAAAAATGGATGGCATCCATGAAAGGACGCATCAATGGCATCATGATTGGCATCGGAGGAGCATTACCTGTACTACTCAAAAAACAAAAACGTGCGCCGCGATGGATGCAAAATGCAGGTTTGGAATGGACATACCGCTTTTTGCAAGAACCCAAACGACTATGGAAGCGCTATTTTACAACCAATGCGAAGTTTGTTTTTTTAATTCTTAAAGAAAAAAGGAAAGGAAAAAAAATAATTCGTAAAGTAGAACAATTTTAATTACCTTCGCACCGAAATTAAAAAAATAGTAATATGGATTTTACAAGAGTACAAAAGAAAACCGCCCGCGAACTAATTGACAAAGCCCTCCAAAAAGAAAGCAGAGAATGTTTGGAAACGGCAGAAGCATTGCTGCAAAATCGCAAGTATGACGACTTATCCAATCATCAAACATGTGTGGATTTGTCCAAATTGATGGCAAATTTTGACAAATATGTGGCGAAGCGGTATGATGGGCTACCAAGTTCATACTATTTTATTGCAATAATTGGATTGTATGTGGATGAGGTGTTGACAGGTGGGGATTTGGATGCTTTTGGCGAGGCTACAAAAGCTGCTATAATGAAGGTTACTGCGATTTTTGATGATAAAATTTTTACAGAGCGATTTTAAAAATATATACCTCAATCACAATAATATGTTCAGCAAGGAAACCCAATATACGGAATTTAAGCCGAAGTTCAATGAGGATGTCATTGAAACGCTGGTCGCTTTTGCCAACACCCAAGGCGGACGGGTACTTGTTGGCGTGGACGACAAAAAAAACGGTCTCTACGCGGGGAAGATATTACAAACGAGTACAAAATTCTAATCATTTGCTTTCGCTTGACGAAGTAGTTAATATTCACTTGCAGACAATCAATTCGAGTTGGGACTATTATGCCGACCAAAATCACAGTATCGATGATTTGTCGCAAGAAAAAATTGCTATATTTACCAACAAATTGCGAGAACAAGGCGAATTTAGCACTAAAATGTCTGATTTGGATATTCTCGAAAAACTGGAGTTTATCCGCGGTGGACAACCAACATTTGGCTGCTACTTGTTGTTCGTGGATGGATATTGTCCCACAAGCGACATTCAGATTGGGCGTTTCAAAAGTCCGATAACTATTATTGACAGCATTTCGCTTCATTCCGATTTATTCAGCGAAATTACCGATATTATTGCCTTTATCAAAAAACATTTGATGGTGGAATACATAATTACCGGCGAGCCAAAGCGCACAGAACGGTTTGATTATCCCACCGATGCCATTCGCGAAATTGTTATCAATATGGTAGTACATCGCGATTATCGTGACAGTTCGGGAAGTGTCATTAAAATTTTTGACGACAGAATGGAATTTTACAATCCGGGCAAACTTTATGGCGGGAATACCCTTGAAGGACTGCTTTCGGGAAAATATTCTTCCAAATCGCGCAACAAATTGGTTACCAAAGCATTTAAGGAAATGGGAGAGATAGAAAAATACGGCACCGGCATTACCCGTGTGCAGGATATTTGCAGGAATTATGGAGTGAAAGAGCCATTGTTTGAGGAAATTACAAATGGCTTTCAGGTAACGCTGTATAAAGAAAAATTGCCTGACTTTATACCTCCGAAAAATGCGATGTTGGTTGATAATTCAAAAACCGACCTAAAAACCGACATAGAAACTACTGAAATTGATAATTCAAAAACCGACTTAAAAACCGATGAGATTGATGATTTGATACTGTCGTTAATTGAGGAGAATCCGCTTCTAACAATTCCCGATATTGCACAAAAAACAGGAAAAAAACTGACTGCCACTAAAGAGAGGTTAAACAAACTGAAAGCCGTAGGTCTGCTTGACCGCGTGGGTGGCAAAAGGGGAGGGTATTGGAAAATAAAAGCATTATTTTGATAGATAATTCGCAAAGTAGAACAATTTTAGTTACCTTTGCGCCGAAATAAAAAAAAATAGTAATATGGATTTTACAAGAGCACAAAAGAAAACCGCCCGCGAACTAATCGACAAAGCCCTCCAAAAAGAAAGCAGAGAATGTTTAGAAAAAGCAGAGGCATTGCTGCAAAATTGCAGGCATGACGACTTATCCAATCATCAAACATGCGTGGATTTGTCCAAATTGATGGCAAATTTTGACGATTATATGGCGAGGCGATATGGTAGGCTGCAAAGTTCACCCTCTTTGGCTGCATTTATTGGATTGTATGTGGATGAGGTGTTGACAGGTGAGGATTTGGATGCTTTGGGCGAGACTATAAAAGCTGCTATATTGAAGGGAGCTACGCTTTTTGATGAGAAAATTTTTACAGAGCGATTTTAAAAAGAAATTAGCCTATTCCGAAATGACTCAGGAAGTAGATATAAATCAATACAGTGATATGCTTCGGCAAATCATTGCCGAAATCAAAGGTACGCGCATAGTCGTTGCCCACAGACTAAATTCGGCAATGATGCAGATGTATTGGAATATTGGCAAACGGCTTTCAGAGGAGAAACTCGAAAAGGGATATGGTGGTAGCGTAGTGAAACGCCTCGCTACCGATTTACAGCAAGAATTTCCTAGCACAACGGGGTTTTCGCCGCGCAACTTGTGGGATATGAAAAAATTTTATGAGTTTTATTTTCTTGGTAATGAAAAACTGCGACAAGTTGTCGCAGTTTTGCCATGGAAACACAACTTATTGATTATGAGTAAGGCACGATCATTAGCCGAAGCCAGTTTTTATGTGGAAATGGCGCATGAAAATAGTATGTCGCGAAATGTACTTCTCAATTTTATCAAAGCCGACACTTATCGTCATAAAGTTTTAGAGCCTAAAATGCACAATTTCGCGCTCACTTTGCCCGAACATTTGCAAGAACAGGCTGATGAGATACTGAAAGCAACCTATAATCTCGAGATGCTTGGGCTGAAGCACCCTATCAAAGAGCGCGAATT
>BNTU01000109.1 GCA_025996835.1 Bacteroidia bacterium | reverse complement strand
CCATGCCGGGCTCGACATTGTACCAAGTGCCCCATTCGTCGGTTACTAATCCCACCTTTTTTTGCGGGTCATATTTATCCATGATTGCCGAATGTTTGGCAACTAATTCTTCCATTACCAATGTGTTAACAATGGTTTTAAAATATTCCTCTTCATTGAATTGCGTAGCCGAGCCTTTGTTGTCCCAATTATTTGTGGGAAGCGTATAATAGTGCAATGAAAGCCCCTGTATCTGTCTTGCTACATTCTTCATCATGCTTTCCGTCCAATTGTAATCGCCCCCATTGGGTCCTACGGCAATTCTGTACAAGTTTTTTTCGTCGGAGCCGCGACCATACATAAACGTGCCGTAACGGCGGTACAGGTCGGTATAGTAGTCTACCGTCATGCTGCCACCGCAGCCCCAGCTTTCATTGCCCATGCCCCAAAATTTCACTTTCCAGGGTTTTTCACGTCCATTTTGTTTGCGGAGTTTTGCCATCGGACTGTCGAAATCGGAAGTGACGTATTCCACCCAGTCAGACATTTCTGCCACCGTACCACTCGCCAGATTGATGCAAATACACGGTTCGCAGCCCAATTGTTCGCAGAGGTCGAGAAATTCGTGCGTACCGAAAGCGTTATCTTCCACTCTTAAGCCCTCCCAGCGCGTATTGAACAGCTTGGGACGTTGGCTGCGCGGACCGATGCCGTCCATCCAGTGGTACTCGTCGGCAAAGCAGCCGCCGGGCCAGCGCAGATTCGGCACCTGAATGTCCTTCAAGGCTTTCACCACATCGTTGCGGATGCCGCGGGTGTTGGGAATCGGTGAATCTTCACCCACCCAAATACCGCCGTAGATGCAACTTCCGAGGTGTTCGGAAAAATGCCCGTAGATGTGTTTGCTGATTGTTTCCTTGCCTTGGTCGGCATTGACAGTCAGCTTGTTCTGCGCATACACAGGACAAAGGATACCGAGTGCGGCAACACTGCAAAATAAAAAAACTCGTTTCATAATATAAATTTTTAATTTTTTATTTGTTTACTGTCCATAATAAGCATTTGCCCCATGTTTGCGAAAAAAATGCTTCTTTATCAATTCGTCATTCATTGATAATTGCGGATTGATGCCCAACGCGATATACGCCATTTTTGCCACTTGCTCGAGCACAACGGCATTATGCACGGCATTATGCGCATCTTTTCCCCATGCAAACGGACCGTGATTGTTCACGAGTACTCCGGGGGTATATTCGGCATTTAAATCGGCAAAACGCTCAACAATCACATTCCCCGTTTCCGCTTCATACGCACCTCCAATTTCCGTCTTCGTCATGGAACGGGTGCACGGAATGGCATCTTTGAAATAATCGGCATGAGTAGTGCCAATGTTGGGAATATCACAACCGGCTTGCGCCCAGGAAGTGGCATACGTGGAATGGGTATGCACAATGCCGCCGATACTCGGAAATGCTTTATACAAAGCCAAATGCGTTGCCGTGTCGGAAGATGGTTTTAATTTGCCTTCCACAATATTGCCTTCCAAATCCAACACCACCATATCCTCCGGCTTCATATCGTCATACGAAACACCGGAAGGTTTAATCACGACCAAGCCCTTCGCACGGTCAATACCACTGACATTGCCCCAAGTAAAAATCACCAAGCCATGCTTGACAAGGTCTAAATTTGCCTGAAATACCGTTTGCTTTAATGTTTCCAACATAATTTTCTTCTATCAATGTAAGTGTGAAATTGTTCTTATAAATCACGGCGCAAAAGTAGATAAAAAATTTTGGATTTCCAAGCGTATGCGATGAAAAAATTTCTTCCAGCGGAAAGATATATAATAAATGCGTTGACCCTGGCTGTGCGAGAAGTGGCGACAGATATTAGCAAATAATTTGTACCTTTGCACCTCGTAAATTGTGATGAATATGAAAAAGATGAATGTGATGATTATGTCGGCACTATTGACGATGACCTCTTGTGCACAAGGGGCTGAGACCGGTACGCGCGTTGGGGAGGCTCGGGTGCATTTGCTTTCGGAGGGGCAGCAGAAGGGGAACACCTCGATTTTGATTGGCTCTACGCCGGAAATGCTGGACAAGTATGCGCCTGACGGGACGTTTCCTAATGCGGTCAATGCGTTTTTGATTCAGTTGGGGGGCAAAAATATCCTGGTGGATACCGGTTTTGGCAGGCTGCTGTTTGACAATCTTCGGAATGTAGGGGTTGATGCCGAACAGGTTGATATTGTGCTGATTACACATGCGCACGGCGACCATATTGGCGGGATGCTGCGCGATGGCAAAAAGGCGTTTCCCAATGCACAGGTCTATATGTCGCAACGCGAGCATGATTATTGGACGAGCGATGCGGTGAAAAACCGCAATGTGCTTCAAATCGTTTCCGCCTATACGGAGCAGTTCAATTTGTTTGAGCCATCCGTCCTTGGGGAGCCTGCAAAGCCGCTTATGGACGCTGTGACTGCGTTTGCGACTTACGGGCATACACCGGGGCATACGGTCTATGTGGTGGAATCCAAAGGCGAAAAGTTGATGATTTGGGGCGATTTGACCCATGCGATGGCGGTGCAAATGCCCTATCCGAGCGTGGCGGTAACTTACGATGTAGATCCCGCACAAGCCGTGAAAGCCCGTTTGGAGGTATTGAAATATGTGTCGGAAAATGCAATCCCCGTTGCCGGGATGCACATCGCCGCCCCCGCTGTGGGGAATATTGTAAAAGAGGGTAAGGGGTATGTTTTTAAATCGCGCTAATAGTGCGGGATTATTAAAAAAAAAGCATTACCTTTGCAGCCGCAAAACGGGATATAGCGCAGTTGGTAGCGCGCCACGTTCGGGACGTGGAGGTCGGGCGTTCGAATCGCCCTATCCCGACCATAGTTTTATCCCGAATTCTATGTTAACATCCCTATTACAGAATTGTAAATAAATCACTATCTTTGCACATTCAAATCATTCATTTGTGATTTGAATGTGCAAATTTGTGACGACCTGACAAAAGTTTTTTCTTGTCGCAAATTATTACTAAATTTGCGACAAAAATATAAACTCAATTTGAATGGAATACATTGAAAATAAGATTTTTAGAAAGATAAAAAGGGCAGATAGAGGAAGACTGTTTTTTTTAGATTCGTTCGCTAAATTTGGCAACCCCAAGGCTGTTAATAAGGCATTGGATCGCTTCAGCACAATAGTGTCCGAAGAGTATAGCAACAAACCGCGAATGGAAGAATTACAGAAAAGAATAAATATGGTTCTACCGGAAATTGTGTGGAAAGATATTTTGCGTGTGCCATTATCCACAGCCAAAAAACCTCTTGTCGTTCTACCGGGAATTGTGTGGAAAGATATTTTGCGTGAGCCATTATCCACAGCCAAGAAACCTCTTGTTGTTCTGCTCGCATCCCGTAGGGATGCATCGCTCGGTAGAAAATCAATTATCCCCCCATACCCTGCATCCCGTAGGGATGCAACCATGCCAATAGAAAAGGTTGCATCCCTACGGGATGCAGGGGTGGAGGTCTATTGTGCCGTTTCTACCGAGCGATGCATCCCTACGGGATGCGAGCAGAACGACAAGCGGTTTCCTGGCTGTGGAAGTGATACACACAAAATATCTTTCCACACAAATAACGGTAGAACCATAAATATAAGTGAGTAAAAGTAAAAATTATAAATAAACATATAAATAAATTTAAGATGAAAAGAAGAGATTTTTTAAGAAACACAGCGCTCATTGGCGCAGGTACGAGTTTGGGCATCCCCGCAATAGCGTTGAGCTCTTGTGCCGGAGACAAAGCAAAGATTTATACGCCGGAAGAATTGGGCATGTTTTCCTTTGCAAAAGAAGCTCCCGACGGGAAACCGCTGAAAGCGGCATTAATAGGCTGCGGGGGACGCGGAACGGGAGGTGCCCTTGAATTTCTTGCCGCAGGACCTAATCTGTCCATTGTCGCGTTGGCGGATGTATTTCCCGACCGAATAGACAGTTGCCGGAAAATATTGAAAGAGCGTCGGAACAATGAAGTGGCAGATGCGAATTGCTTCACAGGATTCGATGCTTTCAAAAAAGTGTTGGCGATGAAGGAGATTGATGTGGTACTCTTGTGTACGCCGCAACATTTTCGTCCGGAACATTTCAAAGCGGCTGTAGAGGCAGGGAAACATATTTTTATGGAAAAACCCGGTGCCGTTGACCCCGTCGGCGTGCGTACCCTGCTTGCCACTGCCAAAGCGGCCACAGCCAAAGGCTTGACAGTTGTTACCGGAACCTGTAGCCGTCACCGCAGGGATACTTGGGAAGCATACGTACAGGTAAAAAACGGAATTATCGGCGAATTGATTTCTGCAACGGCTCACGGGCATCAGGGTGCCATGTGGTTCAAAAACAGGCGTCCCGAATGGAGCGACATGGAATATTGCCTCCGCAACTGGTTTAACATCAACTGGCTCAGTGGAGGGCTTTTTACCGACCAGACAGTTCATTTCATCGATGTCGCTACCTGGTTCATGGGACAGCATCCGGTCAAAGCCATTGGCGTCGGAGGACGTGCTCGCCGACTGATTGGCGATACCTACGACTATTTGAGCGTGGACTATCACTACGGAGACAGCAAGCGTCTGTTTGCCACCGGTAAGCAAATCGACGACTGCGACGGTAATTTTTCGGTGCAGATACTTGGCGCAAAGGGCATAGTTAATTTTTTATGGGACAATAATGTGCAAATTACAGACTATAAAGGAAATACGCTTTGGAAGTACGATTATGAAAACAATCCCTTAAAAAATCCGTACGAACAGGAACATGTACACTTTGTTGAATCCATACGCCTGAACAAGCAAGTCAATCAAGCCGAAGATTTGGCCTATTCAACGCTTATCACCATTATGGGACGTGTGGCAGCCTACACCGGCAAAGTAATCACATGGGACGAAATTATAGCTTCCGATTTGCGCTACGGACCAACGGAATATAAATTAGGACCCTTACCCGATTACCACGAAGGCGTAGTTCCCATTCAAGGAAAAGAGCCTAAAGCAATGGGGTGAAATAACAAATAAATCGTTTTTAATTAAAAAAATATATTCAATGAACAAGAAAATAGTATTTTTCGTTTTTGCAGCCATGTTTGCAACAACGCTTACCGCAGCAGGGAAAGGTGGATGGAAACCTTTATTCGGGGCGGATTTTTCAGACGCCGAGTATGACAAAAGCGTATGGACAATCTCCGACGGCGTTTTGACCGCCTCTAAGGACAAGGAAATATGGTCAACAAGCGAATATGAAAACTTCGTTTTGGAGTTGGAGTTCAAAAATGACCACGAAACAAATTCCGGCGTGATAATTTATTGTACAGACCGGAAAAACTGGGTTCCCAATGCCGTGGAAATTCAGATTGCAGACGATTACTGCGAAAAATGGAGCACCTCCTCTTTGGATTGGCAATGCGGCGCCATTTTCGGGCATCTGGCAGCAAACAAACAAAAGGTAGTTCGCAAACCGGGAGAATGGAACGCGATGCAAATCACCTGCAAAGGTCAAAAAATCACGGTCAAGTTGAATGGTAAAAAAATCACTCAAATGGATATGAGTAAATGGACATCGGGCACGGAGAATCCCGATGGCACGAAAATTCCGTCTTGGCAACCGAAACCATTTGCCGAATTAGCGACCAAAGGTTTTATCGGCTTACAAGGCAAGCATGGCAACGCAACTATATGGTTCAGGAATGTCAGGATAAACGCTCTAAAATAGTAAAAAATAAATATATGAACAGAAAAAAAGTATGTATGGCACTTGGACTGATGCTTGGCACAATATGTTTCGGGCAACCGAATGCGGAAGTAACAAAGGTGCACGTCATCTTTAAAATAGAAATGATATAACAAACATAAAGATGGTGCATAAATTTGATTGTTTGGTGATTGGTTCCGGCATTGCCGGGATGAGTTACGCCTTGAAATTGGCGGACAAGGCGAGCGTGGCGTTGCTGTGCAAAACCACTTTGGAGGAGGCCAACACGTTTTATGCGCAGGGTGGAATTGCCTCTGTAACATTGCCTTACGATGATTTTGAGAAGCACGTGCACGACACCCTGGTTGCCGGCGACGGCATTTGCGACAAGGCAGTGGTGGAGAAAGTGGTGCGCGAAGCCCCGCAACAAATCAAGGAATTAGTACGTTGGGGCGTGGATTTTGACAAGGATGCGCAGGGCGAATTTGACCTGCACAAGGAGGGCGGGCATTCCGAATTTCGCATCCTGCACCACAAAGACAACACCGGTCAGGAGATTCAGGAAAGCCTCATCAACGCCATCAAGCGGCATCCGAACGTCAAGGTGTTTGACCACCATTTTGCGATTGAAATACTCACACAGCACCATCTGGGGCAGAAAGTGACGAAAGACACACCCAACATTGAGTGCTACGGTGCCTACGTTTTGGACGAGGGGACGAACAAAATTCACACTTTTTTGTCGAAAGTAACGATGATTTGCACGGGCGGCATCGGCTGCATCTATCAGACCACGACCAACCCGCTGGTGGCTACCGGCGACGGCATTGCGATGGTCTATCGCGCCAAGGGGCTGGTCAAGGATATGGAATTTGTGCAGTTTCACCCCACCGCGCTCTACAACCCGATGGAACGCCCGTCGTTTCTCATCACCGAGGCGATGCGGGGCTACGGAGCCGTTTTGCGCACCCGCGACGGCAAAGAATTTATGCACAAATACGACGAACGGGGCAATCTGGCTCCACGCGACATCGTGGCACGCGCCATCGACAGCGAAATGAAAAACAGCGGCAGCGACTTCGTCTATCTCGACGTAACCCACAAACCCGCCGAAGAAACGAAGCGCGAATACCCCACCATCTACGAAAAATGCCTCTCCGAAGGCATCGACATCACGAAAGAATACATCCCCGTGGCTCCGGCGGCGCATTACCTCTGCGGCGGCATCGTGGTGGATATGAACGCCTGCACGACCATCAACAGGCTGTATGCGGCAGGCGAATGTTCGCGCACCGGCTTGCACGGTGCTAACCGTCTGGCTTCCAACTCGTTAATTGAAGCAATTGTCTATGCCGATGCCGCTTCCAAGCACACGACGGAGCACCTGAGCGACTACACTTTCAAGAACGACATCCCCGAATGGAACGACAAGGGCACCTCGCTGACCGAAGAAATGGTCTTAATCACGCAGGAAGCCAAAGAAGTGGGCACCTATATGAGCAATTATGTGGGAATTGTGCGCTCCAATCTGCGTTTAGAACGGGCGTTTGAACGTTTAGAACTGCTCTACAAAGAAACAGAAAGTTTGTTTGCCCGAAGCATCGTGAGCAAAGACATCTGCGAACTCCGCAACATCATCAACGTGGGCTACCTCGTCATCAAGCAGGCAATGGAGCGCAAAGAAAGCCGCGGGCTGCATTATACGATTGATTTTCCGCGCAAAAATCCAAAATAATGCGTACCTTTGCAGCAAAAAGATTTGTAATCATAATAAATAGAGAATATGAAGAAGATTATTTTGTGTTTAGCAGTCTTGGCGGCTGCTCATTGTGTGCAGGCTCAATCGAAATCGGTGTATGATTTCACTGTGAAGGCGATTGATGGTACGGATTTTCCGCTTTCGCAGTTGAAGGGGAAAAAGGTGATGCTGGTGAATACCGCGTCCAAGTGTGGACTTACGCCGCAGTATAGGCAGTTGCAAGAGTTGTATGACACGTTTGGCGGCGACAAATTTGTGATTGTGGGCTTCCCTGCCAACAATTTTGGCAAGCAGGAGCCGGGTACAAACGAGGAAATTCAGTCGTTTTGTACGGCGAATTATGGTGTAACTTTTCCGATGATGGAGAAAATTTCCGTCAAAGGCGACGACATACATCCTTTGTATCAATGGCTTACGAAAAAAGCGGAGAATGGGGTGGAGGATTCGGAGGTTACTTGGAATTTTCAAAAGTATCTGATTGACGAAAAAGGCAAATTGGTGAAAGTCGTTGCGCCTCGCACGTTGCCCAATGCAGAGGAAATTCTTAATTGGTTGCGTTCGTGACACTTGCATATTTAATTGTAGCACTCGTTATTGGGCTTATCGTTGGCGGCGCGGCGAGCTATTTTGTTGTCAATGCACAGCAAAATGGGGATTCTGTGCCTAAGGCGGCGTATGAAAAAGTGTTTGCAACGGTTACTGAGGCGCAGATTCAGGTGAAAGTGTTGGAAGAAAAGTTGCGTTTGCAAACCGAGTTGATGCAGGAAAAGAGAAACGAAATCAACGAAATTCAAAAAACGGCGCAACTGCAATTTGAAAAAGTGGCGGCGCAGATTTTGGAAGAGAAGACGGGAAAGTTCACCGAACTGAACAAAACCAATATGGAGGCGATTTTGAAACCGCTGGGCGAAAATATCGAAAGTTTCAAGAAAAAGGTGGAGGAAACCTACGACAAGGAGTCCAAGCAGCGTTTTTCGCTCGAAGAAAAGGTCAAAGAACTTGTCCTGCAAACCAATAAAGTGAGTGCCGAAGCCAATAATTTGGCAACCGCTCTCAAAGGGCAGTCCAAAAAACAGGGCAACTGGGGCGAAATGATTTTGGAAAGCATTTTGCAACAGTCGGGGCTGGAGAAAAATCGCGAATATTTTTTGCAGCAGACCATCAAGGGCGAAAACGGCAACGATTTGCGCCCCGATGTGCTGCTCTACTTGCCTGATAATCGCACCATTATCATTGATTCCAAAGTGTCGCTGAATGCCTACGACCGCTTTTCATCGGCGGACTCACCCGAAGAGCAAACACTCGCCCTGACGGAGCATCTCGCCTCCGTGCATAAGCATATTGACGAATTGGCGGCGAAAAATTACGACGACATTCAGGAGGCGTTGGATTTCACGATGATGTTTGTGCCCATCGAGCCTGCCTATTTGCTCGCCATTCAAAACGACCGCGAATTGTGGTCGTATGCCTATTCCAAGCGCATTTTGCTGATTAGCCCCACCAACCTGATTGCCTGCCTGAAGCTCATCGCCGACCTATGGAAGCGCGAACAGCAGAGCAAAAATGCGCAGGAAATCGTGCGGCAAGGCGAAGGGCTGTATGAAAAATTCACAGTGTTCACAGCATCGCTGGAAGACGTAGGCAGGCACATCAACCGTTCGCAAGATGCCTACAACAACGCCATCAACCAGTTTAATCAGGGCAAAGGCAATCTCGTGAAGCGTGCGCTGGATTTGAAAAATCTGGGGCTGAAATCATCGAAACAAATACCCGTGACGATGCTTACTGCTGAAAATGAAGATGCAGATGATGTTCAATATTCATTGGGCAATTCTACCGATTGAAGTTACCATGAGCATGATGGGTACAAAAAGAATACCTTCATTGCAGCGTTGGTTGTCTTGAACCATGATTTTAATAAGATTTTCAGGATTACCAAGACTGCCGTTTTGCCCATGAGCCGGAGTTTTATCAAAAAGCCCAACCCAAACGA
>BNTU01000108.1 GCA_025996835.1 Bacteroidia bacterium | reverse complement strand
TCAACTATTTGGCAGAAACTTATTTGCAGTATCAGACCATTCACATTGAGGAATTGATTGGCGAAAAGGGGGCTAATCAGTTGAGTATGAGGCAGATGCCGGTGGAGGCTCTGGTTGATTATGCGGCAGAAGATGCGGATGTAGCGTTGAAATTGAAATATGTGCTCGAAAAACAGTTGGAAAACGAGCAGTTAGACAGCCTGTTTTACGATATTGAGATGCCTCTGATGCCTGTTTTGGCGGATATGGAGGCGGTTGGCGTGCGTGTGGACGGGCTGGCACTCAAAGATTCGTCGGTGCTGCTGACCGAGCATTTGCGGCATATTGAGGAGGAAATTTTCAGTCTGGTGGGGCATTCGTTCAATGTGAGTTCGCCCAAAGTGGTGGGCGAAGTGCTGTTTGACGAACTGAAATTGGTCGAAAAAACAAAAAAGACGAAGGGCGGCGGGCAATATTCCACCGGCGAGGAGGTGCTGGAAAAACTCACCGACAAGCACCCCGCAGTGAGCAAAATCTTGGCATTTAGGAAAATCAAAAAACTGCTTTCGACCTACGTGGACGCTCTGCCACAGTTGATTAGCCCGCAGGACGGCAAAATTCACACCACCTACAATCAGGCGACCACCTCCACAGGGCGGCTCAGTTCCAACAATCCGAATATGCAAAACATCCCCGTGCGCGATGCCGAGGGGCGCGAAATCCGGCGGGCGTTTATCCCCGATGATGGCTGCGTGTTCCTCTCCGCCGACTATTCGCAAATCGAATTGCGCATTATGGCACACCTGAGCGAAGATGTCAATATGCTGGAGGCGTTTCGCGACGGGCAAGACATCCACGCGGCAACGGCAGCAAAAATCTACAAAGTGCCTATCAATGAGGTAAGTAAGGAGATGCGCCGCAAAGCCAAAACGGCAAATTTCGGCATCATATACGGCATCTCCGCATTCGGGCTAAGCACCCAACTAAACATCCCGCGCACGGAGGCTAAAGACTTGATTGACGGCTACTTCGCAACATTTCCAGGAGTCAAAGAATACATGGACAAAAGCATCGCAATGGCGCGCGAAAAAGGCTATGTGGAAACCCTCCTGCACCGCAAAAGCAACCTCCCCGACATCCATTCCGCCAATTCGGTGGTGCGCGGCTATGCCGAACGCTTCGCCATCAACGCCCCCATACAAGGCTCAGCGGCGGACATCATCAAGGTGGCAATGGTGCGCATCCACAAGCGTTTCAAGGAAGAAAACATCCGCTCGCAAATGATTATGCAGGTGCACGACGAGTTGAATTTCAATGTATTAGTCGATGAATTGGACACCGTCAAGAAGATTGTGGTTGATGAAATGGAGCACGCTGTTGAGCTGAAAGTGCCGCTCATTGCCGAATGTGGGGTTGGGGATAATTGGCTGGTGGCGCATTAAAAAGGGGGTAAGTTCAAGAAGCAAGGTGGGGATATTTTTATACTTCTTTTTTATAAGTCGTATTAAATACCATATCCGCCAACCATTTTTTGAATGATGGATTGTCGTTGAATTGTTTGAACAATTCCATGTTGTCGGACATGATGCTGAAAATTACCTGCTGCAATACGCTGTCGCTTTCCATTCGGGCATTTTGCTTGTCGGAGTTGCGCATTGCGTTTTGATATTTCTCGTCTTTGGCTACCATTGCGGGGATTTCTGCAATCTGGCGGCGAATATTGTCGGCATCTTTCCAGTCGATGTTACCGAAAAGTTCGTTGAATGAAGATAATATGTTCGTGAGCCAATCTAATTCTGGTTCCGCTTTGCCTTTTCCACCGCCAATAGGCATCGGCTCAATTTCGGTATCGGCATCTTCGAGTTGAATGGCGAGCATTGCCTTGGCTTCTGTACGATAACTGTCGAGGTCTATGGTTTCCAAAATGCCTTTGGAAAAATCTTCTTCTATGGGCGAAGGCAGTTTGGGCAGCAGCAGATTCAAAAATATGGACAGTTTTTCCCATTCTGCATTGCTGTATGGCAATATGGAGCCGAGAAAACCATAAGTTCGCACAAATGCTTTAGCGGAACTTTTGAATGCCACCTGCCCGTTTTCGTCCAATTCTTTGTAAAGTATCACGCAAGCGTCTAAGGTTGGGTCGAGCTTGTCGCGCTCTGCACCGTTCAGAAATAAATCAACTAAATGGTTGACCTGTGCTGCCGAATAGACTTGATAATTTTCCATTACAGCAATCAGGTTGTAGAGTTTGTTGGGGTCGGTTTCGCCTGACAAAAGGGTGGTGCGGTAATAGCGTTCAAACGATTTTTGAATATCTTCGGGTTCGTTGGCAAAATCGAGCACAAAAGTATCCGCTTTTTGCGGGTGCGCCCTGTTTAAGCGCGAAAGTGTTTGCACTGCTTTTATGTCCGTAAGAATTTTATCAACATACATTGTATGCAGCAACGGCTCGTCATAACCTGTTTGAAATTTGTCTGCCACCACTAAGAAACGATAGGGTTCCTGCTTAAATGTTTTCTCTATCGCATTGCTTGGGAATTTGTTTATTGCACTTTCGTTCAATACTTTGCCGTGAAACTCTTTATCACCGCTAAAAGCAATAATGGCTTTGAATGGACTTTTTATCGCTTCAAGGCATTGGTTGATAGCGTAATAATATTCTATTGCCCGTTCAATACTGCTTGTTACCACCATTGCACGGGCTTTGCCACCGATTTTGCTTTTTACCTGTCCGTTGAAATGCTCTACTATGATATTGGCTTTGGTTGATAGGGCAAAAGGGTCGTTCTCGACAAAGGCGCGGAGCCGTTTTTGTGCCTTTTTCTTGTCAAATTGAGGGTCGTCGGTAATGATTTTCGCCAATTTGTAGTAACTCTTAATAGGCGTGTAGTACTTTAGCACATCAAGTATAAACCCTTCTTGAATTGCCTGTTTCATCGAATAATTGTGGAATGGGCGGTGATTTACCGTTCCATCGGGTCGTGTTTCGGGCACGCCAAACATTTCGAGGGTTTTGTTTTTAGGTGTAGCGGTAAATGCAAAATAACTTGCGTTGGTTAGCATTTTGCGCCCTTCCATCAATTTTACAATTTTGTCTTCCGTATCTTCATTGGGGTCGTATTCGCCGCCGAGTGCGGTATTCATTGCTGCCGACATTCTGCCGCTTTGGCTACTGTGTGCCTCGTCAATGATAATGGCAAATTTATTGTGTTTATGCCCGCCGCCTATATCATCAAGAATAAACGGGAACTTATGCACGGTGGTGATAATTATCTTTTTGCCACTTGATATTGCTTTTTTCAAGTCGCCGGAATGTTCTGCATGGGCTACGGTGTTCGACACCTGCATAAATTGCTTTATCGTACCATTTATCTGCTTGTCTAAATTCACGCGGTCGGTAACTACTATCACAGAATCAACCACGTTTTTGCCGGATTTTTCCAAGCCTACAAGTTGGTGTGCGAGCCAAGCAATGGAGTTTGACTTGCCGCTGCCTGCGCTGTGTTGAATAAGATAGCGAGTGCCTACACCTTTGTTTTTTACATCTGCCAACAAGTTTTTTACAACCACAAGTTGGTGATAACGTGGGAAAATCTGCTTTTCAGTTGTTTTCTTTGTGTCGGGGTCGGTTTCTTCTACCACTTGTGCGTAATTTTCTATAATATTTGCCAGTTCCGCTTTCGTAAAAGTTTCTTTCCAAAGATAATCCGTCATGAGTCCATTGGGATTGGGCGGGTTGCCTGCACCATCATTATAGCCCTTGTCGAATGGAAGAAACCACGAAGATTTTCCTGACAGTTTTGTGCAAAATTTCACACGTGCATCGTCCACCGCAAAATGCACCATGCAACGCTTGAATTGAAACAGCAATTCTGTGGGGTCGCGGTCGGTTTTATACTGATAGACAGCGTCTTCTACATCCTGTTTGGTCAGTTGGTTTTTCAGTTCGCAGGTAATTATGGGCAAACCGTTGAGGAAGATACAAAGGTCGAGGGCAAGGCGGGTATTGTTGCGCGAGTACTGCAACTGTCGTGTAACGCTGAAAATGTTTTTGTCGAACATCTCGTGTGCCGTTTTGTTGTTTTCCGATGGCGTTTGATAAAACATAATTAGGTTGGCAGGGTAAATTCTCAAGCCATTGCGCAACACATCAACAATGCCTCGTTTGGCAATTTCACTCTGCAAACGATTGAGAAATTGTATGCGTTTGGGTTCGCTGTCGTTAACGCCCAATTTCGCCATCTCTTTTGCCTGCGTGTCGTTCAAAAAACGAAAAAGCCGCTTTTCGTCAATCGCATATTCGCGATTATAATCCTCGTTTGTGCCTTGTTCATAATGGTTTTTCTCTACCAACCATTTTACGATTAGGCTCTCAAGTCCGCTTTCTTTTGTGTTTGTTATCATATTGTTTCCTCCATTTCTTCTTCTATTAGTTCATCTTCCGAACTGTCTATTATTTCTTCAACAGGTTCAAATTCCGGCACATCCACCCCGCGTACATCCACCTTGCCTGTAACCACGTCTGAAATAAGGCGAATGCGGTATTCGTTGATAAGAGCTATTTCGCGCTCGGCGTTATCAATCGCCAAATCTATTTTTGCTGTTGCTTTGTCGAGAGTTTTAATGATTTCTTGCTGCTTCTCAATAGAGGGCAATGGGATTTGAAATTGATAATATTTTTCAGCACTTATATTTTGGATTGTTGCTTGAATGAAAATAGTGCTTTTCCATTGCTCATAATAAGAACTATTTGTAATATAACTAAAATATTGTGGCAAAATAAGTTTTTGATTGAAGCGAGCCATAATCAGGTATCCGGCAAAAGCACAAACGCCATGTTTTGATTGATATAAAAATGATTTCCCAACAGTAGCACCGCTTCGAGCAAGTAAAATATCACCATCTTTCAGTATATAAGGTTTTGCTTTTTCAGAAGATAAAGATTTCGCTTTATCTGTTTTAAGCAAACCATCTGCCGAAATATCGGTAATTCTAACATAACGCGGTAAATCAGCACTGTATTCAACACCGGATTCATTTGCACCATATTGCAAAGGTTGTAAAAGCAATCTTTTCAACATTACTTTTTCCCCATACAAGTGAGCATTTATAATATTCTGTTTCTGCTCTTTGAGCAATGCAATTTGTTTTTTCTTGGCACTGATAAGTTTCCCTATTCGCGAGACCTGCCAGTCTGAGTAACGGACGATTTGGGTTTGTTCGGGAAGCGGGGGAAGAGGAAGTTTTAAATTCCGTATTATTTCTTGTGATATATTTGGTTGTCCACCACCATAACTTAAATCAATTATGTTTTGCTTATTAGCTATAAACCAATAAAATACAAATTTTGTATCAGCAATTTTGCTTTTACTCAAAGCACAACACGCTTGATTGGTACATGCTTCAAATTTCAAAATCGCTGCTTTTCCTATCGTTGCGCCATACATTGCTATTAGTAAAGTATCAACTTCATACAATTTCAAAGGGCTATGTTCACCAAATGCAATTTGAGTAATTTTTTTCTTACATCTATATAATTCGCCATCGTTTAAATCACCTGTGTTTACCCATGGAATGGTGCCATCATCATAATATTTTGGCGTTCCAGCAATAGGGGTTGTTCCACTTCCTATATTTTGAAATAATTGCTTTATTCTTCCTGCCGTCCAGTGTTCCGGCACATCGCCAAGCCAAGGGATATTCGAGGGTTTGTATGTTGGGTATTTATTCATTTTCTTCATTATTAATTTTCCAGTGTCCGTTTTTGTCTGCACCTTCACGCGAAAGAATGTCTGCATTTTTGAGTTTGTTTATATTATTTTTAACTGCTCTATCTGAAATTTTTAACTGTTTTGACAATTCCATAATGGTAATTTGGGGGTTGTGTTCTATCAATTTTAATATTTCTAATCCATTTACAGGGAACTTTTTGTCGTTTGCAAGGAACTTTTTACCGGTTACAAGGAACTTTTCTGTATTTACAGTGTCATTGTGAGGTTTTTCTCCGACATTTTCAACAAATTTAATATGCAAATATCTGTTTTTCAATTCATTGGTTTCGCCGAACAGCACATTGCCAAAGAAGCGCATCAGATATTCCTGTGTGGCATAGATTTTATTTTGAGTGTCGTTATAATTGGCTCTTACGAGTGCATTGCGGAAATACCATGAATGTTGGGCGAACATGTCGTTTTCAACTTCAAAACCGAAAGTGCGGAGGTATTTAATGGCAAAAACGGCGGTTGTGCGCG
The DNA here is from genome assembly GCA_025996835.1 of Bacteroidia bacterium. GTDB lineage: Bacteria > Bacteroidota > Bacteroidia > Bacteroidales > Azobacteroidaceae > Azobacteroides. The sequence goes on along the minus strand of BNTU01000108.1, from coordinate 3,284 downwards.
TGTTTCCTTCGCCAAAAACATGTGCCTGCCAGATATTGGATATAAATTTTGCGATGTGCTCCACCGTTTCATGGGGAGTTAATCCCTTGTAATCGAACGCCTTTTCCTGATTGAAATCGTGTTCTAACGCATCACGCAACCGATAGGCACTCGCATACATCACACTTTTGCCGTTCAGCACCCATTCGTTCTTTGAAATATCATAGTCGCGGACTTTCCCCGCAAACTTGTAAGTGCCACCAAACAATCGCTTGTGAATGTTGAGAAATTCAACATACGAAAACGTGAACGTTTTTTCCCCTAAAACTTCCGCGATACGCGCAGACACCTTATCTGCTTCTTCTGTGCGGTCGTCATCGCCGGTTCTAACCGTTTGTGTTTTGTAATAAGTATCAATACGGCTCTTTACCTCGTCTATAGTGATTTTGCCTTCAATATTTTCTTTGGCGGTTTCAATAAGGTAGGCAGAAGGCGTTAAGCCGTCCACCTGCTGCAAGCCAATAGCCGTTTGCCAATTTTGGCTTTTCTCCACTTTGTCGGGCTCGCCTTGCCTTATGTATTCTTCAAATTCATTCATAATTAATCATTATTTATAATTTCGTTCAACAAGCCTTTGGTTTCTTGCTCTAATGCTTTCAGGTCGGCAACAATTTCGGCAAGCGGGCGCAGTTGAACGGGTTTGTAAAAATATTTGGTAAAACTGAGTTCGTAGCCGATTTGTGTTTTGTTTGTATCAATCCACGCATCGGGGGCAAATGGCAGTATCTCTTTTTTGAAAAATGCTTTTATGCCATTTTCATATTTGAATGGTATTTGCTCGGTATCGGTGAGTTCTTTGTCGGGAACGAGATTGCCTTTTTTGTCGGTGATGGGTTTGCCGTGTGAGTCAAATTTAGGTTGCTGCACCGTTATTTTCCAATAACCAAATTCATCATTATCAAATATTTTACTGTATTTGTTCTCAGTCATGTTGAGATACATGCCAAGAATTTGTTGGCGAATTTCCGGTGTAAATTCGCAGTTTTTATTGCCGAGATTTTTGCGAAGCGGCTGTTTGAGATTTGTAGCGTCAATGAGTTGTATTTTACCCTGCCTTTTTTTGTTTTTTTTATTGCTCAATATCCAAATGAAAGTGCCGATACCGGTATTGTAAAACATATTATTTGGCAGGGCGATAATTGCCTCCACAAGGTCGCGCTCAATCATGTAGCGGCGGGCGTTGCTTTCGCCACCGCCGGCATCGCCGGTAAACAAACTGGAGCCGTTGTGCACTTCCACTATGCGGCTACCAAGTTCGGTGGTTTCTTTCATCTTGCTTACATTGTTGAGCAAAAAAAGCAACTGCCCATCGCTCACACGCGGAAGCATAGAAAATTTGGCATCGTCGGCAAATGGGATTGCAAAGCGAGTGTCGAGAATGCCCTTTTTGCCGCCCATCTTGTCAGCATCGGTTTTCCACGATTTTCCATAAGGCGGGTTGGAAAGCATAAAGTCAAAATCCTTTCCCGGAAAGCCATCGGCAGCAAGCGTGGAGCCATAAGCGATATTATCGGCTTCGGTGCCTTCGCCTTTGAGCAGCATATCGGCTTTGGTGATGGCGTATGTTTCGGGGTTGATTTCCTGCCCAAAAAGGTGCATGGAAACTTGTTTGTTTTTCTTTGCGGCAAGGGATAACAGACGGTCTTGCGAAACGGTCAGCATACCACCGGTGCCGCTTGCACCATCGTAAATAGAATAGGTATTGTCCGTGATTTGATTGGCAATAGGCGTAAAAATAAGGTCTGCCATCAGTTCCACCACATCGCGCGGCGTGAAGTGTTCTCCTGCTTCTTCGTTGTTTTCCTCGTTGAAGCGGCGAATCAATTCCTCGAAAACAGTCCCCATTGTATGATTGTCGAGCGCAGGCAATTTAACTTCTCCAACATCATTAAGCACAGGAAAAGGTGTGAGATTGATTGTGGGCGAAACAAATTTTTCGATTACTGCGCCCAAAATATCGGCATCTATCATGGTGTCAATCTGATTGCGGAACTTGAATTTTTCCAAAATTTCCTGCACATTGGGCGAAAAACCATCGAGATAGGTAATAAAGTCAGCTTTGAGTTTCTGTTGCGTCGAACGACTTGTGAGGTCTTTGAGTTTAAAAGGCGAACAATTGCAAAAGGATTGCTTCGCGGTGTTACACAAGGCTGCATTTTGATTGGCAATGCCCTGTTTGTCAAGGGTTTCTTTCATTTGCAGCACCTCGTCTTTGGTATCTTCCAAGACAGCATCAAGACGGCGAATGACCATCATTGGCAGAATCACATCGCGGTATTTTCCGCGCACATACACATCGCGCAGGCAGTCGTCAGCGATACTCCAGATGAAACTTACTATTTGATTGTGCGATTGATTGTTCATTTATATTATTCGTTTTTAGTTCTATTATTTGTTATTCCAAGTATTTTATATGCCTCTTGCAAACATCCACGAACAAAATTATATGCTTCTTGCGAAAAACAAAAACCGACATAGAGTAGCATTTCAAAACTTTGAATTACTTCGTTATTTAACGGTCCATTTTTAAGCATATTGAAGAATATATCTCGTATTTCAATTCTTTTTTGTTCTGCATCAAGTTGAGATTTAGCAATGGCTTTAATGAAATCTATGCAAGGCAATGAGGATACCATACTTACATTTTCCAAACAATTAGCATAATAGTTATCTTGGAATTTTACTTTTTTATTAAACTCCTCAACTAATTGTTTTGTGCTAATAGTGAATCCCTTATATTTATTTTTGGTAAATTCGTATAATGCGGGGTGGTCATCTCCAAAATTGTCTTTTACATACTTTTCTGTACTTATTGTAAATTGCAAAGGTAGCATATTGCATCTAATATAGACCAAATCGTCTGTCATTAACACACCTTGTCTATCTTCGCGAATTAAAAGTGTGTTCAAAATATAGTCAATGAAGCATTCTTGTTCGTGTTCCAATGGCAGATTTCGTTTAAATTCAATTACTCTTGCTGATACAACAGATTCGCAATTTTCATTTATCCATTTTAATAAATTGTCCAAATACACAATATTGCTTTGCTGAATATTTTCAGGAATTTGATATTTTGTAACCCCTTCGGTTGTAACATCAACTGACATTTCTGATTTAGGTTCTTCTTTAATTGTCCTTAATTCCTGTTTTATCATATCCACAATAAAAGTAGAAATTAAAAATTTGTTTGGGTATGAAATGTTCTGCTCTTTCGATATTTTATGCAGAATAATTATTGATTTTTC
>BNTU01000107.1 GCA_025996835.1 Bacteroidia bacterium | reverse complement strand
TGTGGATTTGGAATGTTTTGCGCTACTTTGGCAACCGTTTTTGGTATTCTGTAATTGTAGTTAAGATTCAAAAGAGGATATTTAAAGGCAATTGCAATATTATCAATACTCGTTCCTCTCTGTTTGTATAATTGTTGGCTCGTATCTCCGAAAACCGTAATTGATTTTTGGGCTTGTGAAATAAAATTTTGTTGATAATCCGATATGGAAAAATCCTGCCCCTCATCAAAAATCAAATAGTTTACAACACCTTTTTCTTTAATTAAAAACCCACTTGGAATAAAAACAAATTTTTCATCGGCTGGATTTAACTGAAAATTCTGTAATTGGATTTGTTTAAACCAACGAGCATGGCGATAAAAAGTTTTGTAAAATTTATCTTCAACCCAATCGTCAAAATCAATTGAAACTTCCAATGGATTTTGAATGTTTTGAACGTTATAATTCAAAAATAGTCCGTTCTGAACGATAGAATCGTATTCTGCTCTCGAAACAAAAAATTTTACTTCATCTGAAGTTTTTAAAATTAGCAAACTTCTATTTAGTGCATAAGCATTGTTTCCTTTCATACAGAAAACATCACCAGAAATCTCAATCCCTCTGTGAATCCATGACCACTCGTGAATAACCCGGTCTTTGTCAAGACCTAACTCACTTAGCCCATACCTGACCATTTTTTTCAAAGCAACAGTGTAAACCACTATCACAAATGAATTATCGCCCGCTTGATTGGCACGATAAATCGCCATATTTGTTTTGCCGCTTCCGGCTGCACCTTTCACAATCAAATTTTGATTGATTGGCACTTTCAATACTTCTTGTTGCGAAGTGTCAGGATTTGAGATAAACCAATTTTCTAATCTCATACTGTTTAAAAGTTTATGGACTAAACCCTTACTCTTCGGCAAACTAAAAGCGTTAAACTGCTCGTTGATTGCTTATTTGTTTTCTGGGGCTCTGGAAAATGCCGTTTATCTAAATAAGCCCGAAACAATTCACGCCAAACGGCGTGAACCTTCGCAACCTATTCTCAGATAGTGTGAAATTTTCCAGATTTCAGAAAACGAGAATAAGAGCCAAAAGCCCTATTGATAATAATTTACAATTTTAAGTTTTCATTTTTTGTTGTTTTTATCTTGTTTCAACGGCGGCAAAGGTAAGCATTATTTTTAAAACAAGGTGTTTTTTTCAGAGTAACCGCAAAAATGCTTGTGTATTGGCATAAATCTTTGTTCCGGTGCTATGAAAAATAAATTTTTGTAGCTTTGCAGTCTTAATAGTAAAATTATGGGACGAAAAATGATTTTATATTTTTTAATATTTATATTGTGCATCTTCGTGCAGTGAAATTTCAGGTTCTTCTATGGCTGCATTGGGGTCAGAACACGGTAACGATGTGTCAGCAACAATACGACCAAATTTATTCCACACTGTGTCTTTTTGATAGTCCGGAAGTGCGCAAATAGATACGGTGAGGGTACAGTTACTCGTATTTAACCCGAAAAAGGCATCGTCTGCGTTTGGTGGAACAGAATTTAAGCTTGTTATAGCCACAAGACTGCTGCAATCCTGAAAAGCACCATATTCAATGCTTGTAACGCTGCCGGGAATGATAACGGAGGCAAGACCGATGCAATAGGAAAAAGCAGAGCTCTCAATGCTCGTAACGCCGCCGGGAATGGCAACGGAGGTAAGATAGCTGCAAGCGGAAAAAGCAGAACTCCCAATGCTTGTAACGCTGCCGGGAATGGCAACGGAAGTGAGACCGCTGCAACCCTGAAAAGCAGACTGCTCAATGCTCGTAACGCTGCCGGGAATGGCAACGGAGGAGAGACTGCTGCAATAGTAAAAAGCATAACGCCCAATACAGGTCACGCTGTTAGGAATGATAAAAGTATCTTGCTGCTTCCCCCTCGGACATATCAGTAAAGAGTCCTGATTTTTGTTGTAAACCACACTGTCTATTGAACTATACCACGCATTGGCAGCATCTACAGCGATACCGGTAAGTTTGGAGCAACCCTCAAAAGATTTCTCTCCAATGCTTGTAACACTGCCGGGAATGATAATGGAAGTAAGACCACTGCAACCCTCAAAAGCAGAACCCGCAATGCTTGTAACATTGCCGGGAATGATAACGGAGGTAAGACCGCTGCAATAGGCAAAAGCACTCTGCCCAATGCCTGTAACGCTGCCGGGAATGGTAACGGAGGTAAGACTGCTGTTGTCATGAAAGGCAAAACTTCCAATCGTTGTCACACCGTCATTTATTACTACAGTTGTAATGCCGGCACGTTGCGAATACCACGGGGAACCATCATACGTCCAATCTCGCATAGCCCCACTACCACTGATAGTGAGGGTGCCACCGCTAAGCGTAGCGGTGACATCGGCTGCATTGGGCGAGCCGATGTTCCATGTTTGCGCAACTGCTGTGCTGCACACAAATAGCGCAATTGCGACTGTTGAATGAATTTTGAAAATTGTTTTTGCCATTGTGCGTAAAAGTTTATGGACTAAACCCTTACTCTTCGGCAAACTAATTGAACGTGTAACTGCTCGGATTTGCTTATTTACGTTTTCCGGCTCTACCAAAACCAATGTGTTCAAATAAGTACCGAACAATTCACGCAAACAGCGTGAACTTTCGCTAACTTATCCTCGAACTCGGTTTTGAAATTTGGTAGACTTCGAAAACGTGAGAATAAGAGCGTAAAGCCCTGTTATTTAATATTTTACAATTTTAACTTTTCATTTTTTGTTGTTTTTATCTTGTTTCAACGGCGGCAAAGGTAAGCATTATTTTTAAAACATGCTGTTTTTTTTAACAGAGCCTGAGCAAGCGCATTAAAATTATGATGATAAGGAAGACCGTAAGGTCTGCAATCTACCCCGTATGGGGTACAATTTTGATAACCCCGTACAAGCGATAGCGCAGTGCGGGGTAGATGGCACCACCACCTCTCAGCAACCCCGTAGTGGCGTCAGGTTAAGGCTGAAAGCCTTGTAGCAATAGCGTAGGGCATCGCCAGTCGTGGTCGGAAGATTGGTTAGATGTTGAATTTACGGGCTGAAAGCCCAGCATATCCCAGCCCAACGCATCGCGTTGGGGAAATAATGATGAATAATGGTGAGATATGATGGGGCAACATAATGATATAATGCCCTTTCAGGGCGCAAAACACACAAAACCCATTTCCCCAACGCGATGCGTTGGGCTGGGATATGCTGGGCTTTCAGCCCGTAATGAAATCTTCCGACCACGACTGGGCGATGCCCTACGCTATTGCTCGAAGGCTTTCAGCCTTAACCTGACGACTATGCCACTACGGGGTAGATTAAGACCTTACGGTCTTTTTTTATGTGATTGTCGGCTGCAAAAAAAATATTTTCAAAAATATTTGGTAGTTGCAAAAATTAGTCGTACCTTTGCGGTACTTTTAAAAGTCCCTCCATTCTTTCTTGAATGGATCCAAGCCACTTTTTAGTGGCTTTTTTTAATTGTATAATGTGTTTTTAACTATAAAGTGTTATGAGTGAACGTGTTACATTTTATGTAGATGGATTCAATTTCTATTACGGATTGAGAAGCCAAAAGAGAGCCGATGAAACATGGCGAAGTGCTTATTGGATAGACGTTTGCAAACTGTTTAGCCAATTTTTGGGGGAAGACCAAATCCTTGAAAAGGTTATCTATTTTACCGCATCACCATTAAATACGGACAAACAGCGGCGGCAGAGTGCCTTCCTGAATGCAAACAAATTGCAAAACGGAAGTCAATTTGAAATTGTAAGGGGTAAGTATTTGAAAAAGAGCATCAAATGCCCCAAATGCAAGTATTCTATACTCCGTCCTGAGGAAAAGAAAACGGATGTGAATATTGCAATCCGCATGATTGGCGATTGTGTACAAGACAAAACCGATGTTTTGGTGCTTGTAAGCGGGGATAGCGATTTGTTACCGCCTATTGAATTTATTCAGAAAAATTATCCCGACAAAAAAATAAGAGTTTATTTTCCGCCCACCATTATCAGTGTGGAATTGCGAAAAAATATGAATACGCGCAAAGGCAAAGTGGTATTTTTGGAAAACAATAAGCCCAAATTTGTAAACAGTATCATGCCGGATTGTGTAACTAATGGCGAAAAAACATATTCGATACCACCAAAATGGAAAATAGTTTGTGAAAATCATGATCCCGGGGGATAATTTTCCGGGGCAAACGCATTAAAAATTCATAACTATTTCGTATCTTTGCGCCCTCATTAGGTAAAACGCGATGAATACTGAACTTTTAAGCATAAAAGACCTGCATGCGTTCGTTTCCGGCAAGGAAATTCTGAAAGGGATTAATTTGACGGTCAAGGCGGGCGAGACGCATGCGATTATGGGTCCCAATGGGTCGGGCAAAAGCACGCTTGCGTCTGTGCTGGTGGGCAATCCGGCGTTTGAGGTCACGCATGGTGAGGTCACGTTTCTGGGCAACAATCTCTTGGCGATGTCGCCTGAAGAACGCTCGTGGGCAGGCATTTTTTTGAGCTTTCAATATCCTGTGGAAATTCCGGGTGTGAGCATGGTCAATTTCATGCGGGCTGCCGTCAATGCGCGGCGTACCCACAACGGCGAAAAAGCCCTGAGTGCGGGTGAATTTTTGAAACTGATGCGCGAAAAACAGGCTTTGGTCGAATTGACGACGGATTTGGTCAATCGCTCGGTAAACGAAGGCTTCTCCGGCGGCGAGAAAAAGCGCAACGAGATATTTCAGATGGCGATGCTCGAACCCCAATTGGCGATTTTGGATGAAACGGACAGCGGCTTAGACATCGACGCCCTGCGCATAGTGGCGGACGGTGTCAATAAATTGAAACGTGCCGACAATGCCACGATTGTGATTACCCACTATCAGCGACTGCTGGATTACATCAAGCCCGATGTGGTGCACGTGCTCTACAACGGGCAAATTATCAAAACCAGTCCGCCCGAATTGGCGTTGGAACTGGAAGAAAAAGGTTACGATTGGCTGAAATGAGAAAAGTTGATATCACATATCAGATAGTAGAAGACACACACGAGGTGCTCTACTTTTCGCCGAAGGATACCTCGGTGAACTGCGATATTTATGTGCGAGAAAATGCAAAATTGGATTTGTATTATTTGCAAAACCAAACAACAAAAACAGAGGTTGAAATCTATTTGACCGCTCAAGGTTCCGAAGTAAATATCTACGGCTTGGCTATCGGAACCGGCACACAAACGATTAGCAACAAACTTCTTGTGAAGCACATCGCGCCAAACTGCAAAAGTTATCAACTGTTCAAATACCTGCTAAGCGACGAAGCCGTAGGCGTGTTCGACGGCAAAATAGTAGTGCAAGAGGGCGCACAAAAGACGGAGGCGTATCAAAACAACCGCAACCTGCTGGACGGAACCGTCTGCCGCATCCACTCCAAACCGCAATTGGAAATTTACTCCGACGACGTAAAATGCTCCCACGGCATGGCTACGGGGCAGTTAGACGAGGCGTCAATATTTTATCTGCGGTCGCGCGGCATCCCCGAACCGGAGGCAAAAGCGATGCTTAAAACCGCTTTCACGCAGGATATTTTGGATAAAATCAGTGCTGACACAAAAAACATAACACTATGAGTGCAACATCAAATTTCGTGCACCTGCACGTCCACTCCCACTATTCGCAGTTAGACGGCATGAGCACCATTCCCGGACTGGTGGACAAGGCTTTGCAGTGCGGTATGCGCGCGCTGGCTCTCACCGACCACGGCAATATGTATGGTGCCAAGGAGTTTTACGACTATGTCAATAAGAAGAATAAGGACAAGGCTGCCGACGAGAAAATCAAGCCAATTTTGGGCGTGGAAGCCTATTGCGCCTATAGCACGCGGTTTGAAAAAACGGTGGATAACAAGCGGGATTATAGTCGCGGGTGGCATTTAATCCTCTTGGCAAAAAATAAACAGGGATATAAAAACCTCTGCAAACTTGTTTCTACCTCGTGGATTGATGGCAATTATTACCATCCGCGCATTGATAAAGACTGTCTGAAGGAGTTTAGCGAGGGGTTAATTGTTTCGTCTGCCTGCTTGGGTGGCGAAATTCCGCGCAAGATACAGGCGGGTGATATGCAGGGGGCGGAAGAGGCTATTTTGTGGTTTAAGAGTGTGTTTGGCGACGATTTCTATTTGGAAATTCAACGCCACAAGACCGATGCGCCCGGCGGCGACCAGGAGGTGTATCAAAAGCAGATGCTCGTGAATAAAGCCATTTTGGAACTCGCCGCGAAGACAAACACCAAAATTATTTGCACCAACGACGTGCATTTCGTGGAAGAAGACCACGCAGAGGCACACGACCGCCTGATTTGCCTCGGCACCGGCAAAAACTTGGACGACCTCAACCGGATGCACTACACCAAGCAGGAGTGGTTCAAAACCGCCGAAGAGATGGCGGCGATTTTCAGCGACCTGCCCGAAACATTGCTCAACACGCTGGAAATTGCCGACAAGGTGGAGACATACAGCATCGACTCGGCACCGCTGATGCCCGCTTTCGCCATCCCCGAAGCGTTTGGCACTGAGGAGCAATACCGCGCCAAATTCACGGAGGATGACCTCCGTGCGGAGTTTAACAAGGAGGATGCCAAACGCTTCAACACGCTCGGCGGCTACGACAAGGTGGTGCGCATCAAGTTGGAGGCGGACTATTTGCGCGACTTGACGCTCCAAAAAGCCCCTGAACGCTATGGCGACCCCATTCCGGCGGAGATTCTTGAGCGCATCGAATTTGAATTGGATACGATGAAGACGATGGGTTTTCCGGGCTATTTCCTTATCGTGCAAGATTTTATACAGGCGGCTCGCGATATGGGGGTGTCGGTGGGACCGGGGCGTGGCTCGGCTGCCGGCTCGGTGGTGGCTTATTGCTTGAAAATCACGGATATAGACCCGCTGAAATATGATTTGCTGTTTGAGCGTTTTCTCAACCCCGACCGCATTTCGATGCCCGATATTGATATTGACTTCGACGACGATGGACGAAAGAATGTACTTCGCTGGGTGACAGAGAAATACGGCAAGAAAAACGTGGCAAATATCGTAACTTACGGCACGATGGCGACGAAATCGGCAATCAAAGACGTGGCGCGCGTGCAGGGGGTGTCCATCCCCGAAGCCGACCGGTTGGTGAAATTGATTCCCGAACATATCAATGCTAAAGACAAGAACGGCAAGGAGTTGAAGGTAAATATCAAAAACAGTATCGCCCATGTTCCGGAACTTCAAGAGGCGCGGCATTCCACCAATCGCATAATTTCCGATGTGCTGAAATATGCGGAACAGTTGGAGGGAACGGTGCGCCAGACGGGTGTACACGCCTGCGGGGTGATTATCGGAGCAGACGATTTAACGAATTACGTGCCGTTGGCGACCGCCAAAGAAAAGGGGACGGACGAAGATTTGTTGGTCACGCAATACGAGGGCGGCACTGTCGAATCGGTGGGGCTGATTAAAATGGACTTTCTGGGCTTAAAAACCCTCTCCATCATCAAGGAAGCCCTCTCTAACATCAAAAAATCCAAAGGCATCGACCTCGATATAGACACCATCCCGATTGACGACAAAAATACGTATGAGCTTTACAGTCAGGGGAAAACCGTCGGGACGTTCCAATTTGAGTCGCCGGGGATGCAGAAATACCTGCGCGAACTGCAGCCGACCAAATTTGAAGACCTCATCGCGATGAATGCCCTCTACCGACCGGGTCCAATGGCTTACATCCCCGATTTCATCGACCGCAAGCACGGTCGCAAGCCCATCTCCTACGATTTCCCCGAAATGGAAGGTCGTCTGAAGGACACCTACGGCATCACCGTCTATCAGGAGCAGGTCATGCTTCTGAGCCGCGACTTGGCGGACTTCACACGCGGGCAATCCGACGAGTTGCGCAAGGCGATGGGGAAAAAGTTGGTTGATAAAATGGCGACTTTGAAAACAAAATTCATCGACGGAGCCACAAAAAAAGGGTTTTCTGCCGATAAATTGGAGAAAATCTGGGGCGACTGGGCAGAATTTGCCAAATATGCGTTCAACAAGTCGCACGCCACCTGCTATTCGTGGATTGCCTACCAAACAGCCTATCTGAAAGCACATTACCCCGCCGAATTTTTGGCTGCCAACCTCACGCGCAACCTCGACAACATCTATGAAGTGACCAAATTTATGGACGAATGCCGCGCCATGGGCACAAAAGTCTTGGGACCGGATGTCAATGAATCGGATTTGAACTTTGTGGTCAACAAAAAAGGCGACATCCGCTTCGGCTTGGGCGGCATCAAGGGCGTGGGTCGCACTGCTGTGGATGCCATCGTAAGAGAGCGCGATGCCAACGGAGCATTCACAAGCATTTTCGACTTTGTGGAACGTATCAACCAACAGTCGTGCAACAAGCGAATCATCGAAGCATTGTGCCTCGCAGGAGCTTTCGACAACTTCCCCGACTTCACCCGCGAACAAATTTTTGCCGAAAACACCAAGGGCGAGGCCTTTTCCGACACGCTCATCAACTACGGCAACAAGTTCCAAACCGACAAGAACTCCTCCACCAATTCCCTCTTTGGCGGCATAGACGCAGTGGAAATAGCCAGACCACCCATCCCCCAATGCGAACCGTGGAGTACGCTGGAACGCCTGAACAAGGAAAAAGAATATGTAGGCATCTACCTCTCGTCGCACCCGCTGGACGACTATTACATCGCGCTCAACTACCTCTGCTCGATGAAAATGGCAAATTTCGCAGAGGCAAAAGACAACCTGCCACTCAATCAGGAAATCACGATGGGAGGCATCGTAACCAGCTTCCGCGAAGGTACCACCAAAACGGGCAACCCGTATGGCATTCTGAAATTGGAAGATTTTTCGGGCAGCGGCGAAGTAGCCCTCTTCGGCAGAGCCTTTGTCGCCTACCGCAACTACGGCGTGAAAGGCACATCGCTACTGATAAGAGGCTCATTTCAAACTCCCCAATGGGGCGACCCCACCCGCATAAATTTCCAAATCCGCTCCATGGAACTACTCAGCGGCATGAAAAGCAACACCGTAAACAACCTGACCATCACCATCCCCTTGTCCAAATTAGACGATGAACTGATGGCAGAATTGACGGCATTGCTGAAAGAAAACCGCGGCAGCAGCTCGCTCTATTTCAAGATTGAAGACACAGAAAGCAACCTATCGCTGTCGCTGGCATCCTCGCAAGGCAAGTATCTGGTGGATAAGAACATTGTGCGGTATTTGGAAGACCATGAGGTGGTGTTTGCGATAAATTGATGAAGAAAGAGCCGTTTGGCTCTTTTTTACTACTACTTTTTTAATATTTGTAAAATGTTGTATTTCAGCGAATTGTAATCTCAAAATCCTCAAAAATACCCTGTTTCCTGACTTCGTCATAACATAAATTAACATTTCCATAAAACACTGATAATCAGGGAAAAAGCGATTTTGCGACACCCATTTTGGGTGTCGCGCCCCCAAATTTCATTACCTTTGTTCTGGAAATGTA
>BNTU01000106.1 GCA_025996835.1 Bacteroidia bacterium | reverse complement strand
AAAACACTAACGGTGTTCGGCCCCGACGCGGGAATCGCCACCTCAATAATCTGCGGCGACTCTTGAGGTGCCTCATGCGCGGCTTCAGCGCAAATTTTTTGCCCCCCCCCCCCCCCAAGAGGATGCTACTTAACAACAAAGGTTTTACAAACTTTGCAAACTTTTTGTTTCTTGTTTTTTTCTTCATAAAAATTACTTTTAATGTGTAACAAAATTTTTTGTGAATTGCCACCATGACAATTCGGCGGCAAAGGTGGTGAATATTTTTGAATTGACAATGGATTTTGAAAAGTTTAACCTTTTTTATTTAATTTTCGTTGATGTTCACTAAGTTTTTGCCATTGCGGGCTTGCCCTGCAAGCCCATGAAAAACCTGTTAGGTCTTCGAGACCTAATAGGTTTAATATCGAATGTTGTGCTACAGAGTGATGTAGAGCAGGGATTGTGGGTCAAGCCCGCAACAGGGCAACCGCACCAAAATTTTACTGTGACCAGTTACCCCGTATGGGGTACAATTTTGATAACCCCGTACAAGCGAAGCGCAGTGCGGGGTAAGGCACTTCCTTTTCTCTGCAACCCCGTAGTGGGTTGAATTTATTCGTCATGCCAAAACCTCTTTTCATTAAATGACATATCCACAAAGAGTTCAACCCACTACGGGGTTGCTGGGAGGAGGTGGTGCCATCTACCCCGCACTGCGCTATCGCTTGTACGGGGTTATCAAAATTGTACCCCATACGGGGTAGATTGAAGACTTTACGGTCTTTCTTATCATCATAAATTTGGTGCGGTTGCCCTGTTGAGACATCTTCTTTTCTTAAAAAACAGAGTATCCGCACAAACTCGTCCGTAAAAAGGTGAAATAATTTGTTTTTTCGTCCGAAAAAGTGTATCTTTGCGGTGTTTTTAAGTCAAATAAATGTATAGAAATAGTATTAAAAAACTGATAGAGTGGAAATTATCTAAAGGTAGGAAGCCTTTAATAATTCGCGGAGCGCGTCAAGTGGGAAAAACTTGGCTGATGAAAGAATTTGCTCAAGCGGAGTACGAAAACTTTATTTATGTCAATTTCGAGTATGACGAGATAATGAAAAATCTGTTTGACGAAGGATTGCAACCGGAACGTATCTTGCTGCGCCTTCAAATGTTTTCGAGTATTGAAGCAAAACCCGAAAAAACGCTCATTATTTTTGACGAAATTCAGGAAGTACCCAGAGGGCTTACCTCGTTGAAATATTTTTGCGAAAATGCACCGGAATATCATATTATGGTGGCGGGTTCGCTGCTTGGACTCACTCTGCACCAACATATTTCGTTTCCGGTGGGCAAAGTACAATTTTTGGACTTACACCCGATGACTTTTTCTGAATTTTTGTGTGCTATCGACAAAAAAAGATTTGCCGACTTGATGCAAACACAGGATTTTTCGATGCTTACTTCGTTCAAAACGATGTATATTGAATGGTTGCGACAATACTATTTTGTGGGCGGAATGCCGGAGGCGGTTGCTTGTTTTGCTGAAACACAAGATTTCAGCAAAGTGCGTGAAATTCAAAAGAGTATTCTTGTTCAATATGAAAGCGATTTTTCAAAACACGCCCCCAATGATATTGTACCAAGAATACATTTGTTGTGGAATGCCATTTTGCCGCAACTTGCAAAGGAAAATAAAAAATTTATTTATGCCAAAATACAACAGGGCGCGAGGGCGCGTGAGTTTGAACTTGCAATGGCGTGGCTGCTCGATTGCGGCTTAATAAAACAGGTGTATCGTGCCGCAAAACCCGATTTGCCGTTAAAAGCATACGTGGATTTTTCTGCGTTCAAACTGTTTATGGTGGATATTGGATTGATGGTGGCAATGAGCGAATTAGATGTAAAAGTATTACTCGAAGGTAGCCGAATTTTTGAGGAATTTAAGGGAGCACTTACCGAGCAATTTGTGTTTCAACAACTTGTCCTGAATGAAAACTTAGTTATAAACTATTGGTCGTCAGAACGTTCTGATGGTGAAATTGATTTGCTGCTGCAATTTGAAAACAAAATTATTCCAATCGAAATAAAAGCAACCGAAAATTTACAGGCAAAAAGTTTGCGCGCATTTTGCCTGAAGCATCAACCCGAAACTGCCATTCGCACCTCTCTTTCCAACTACCGGCAAGAAGACTGGATGACAAATGTGCCGCTGTATATTATCGGGAATTATTTCAGCCCGCAATGACAAAAAAAATTGAACCAAACACATCATCCATATTAAAATTTTTTGTACCTTTGCAGAAATTTTTGCACTGATACACAATGGATAAAGAACCCATCATTAGCACCGACGAGATTGTGAAGCATTGGATAGACACATCTGATGCGGACTTTGAGGTTATGCTCACGCTACTTGAAGCAAAGCAGAATAGTTGGGCATTATTTCTCGGTCATCTCGTGCTTGAAAAACTATTGAAGGCATATTATGTGAAGCAGCACGGCAAGCACGCACCGCTTTGGCACGACCTTGGACGGATTGCACAGAGCGGCGGACTTGTCCTCACAGATGAACAGCTTGATTGTTTGGAGGCAATCACCAAATTCAATCTCAATGTGCGGTATGATGACTACAAACGAAAATTCTATACACAATGCACCGCTGAATATACGGCAGAATGGTCAGAAAAAATTAAACAACTACGAATATGGATAAAAACGAGGCTATAAATGTTGCGCGGCAATATGCACAGGCCGTGCGGACGCATTATGGGTCAGGCAGAGTCTTTTTGTTTGGCTCGTATGCCAAGGGCAACTACCACGAGGACAGCGACATTGACCTTGCCGTTATTTTTGGCGACTACGAAAACGACTTTGACCGCGAGCTGGAACTTATGCGGTTGCGTCGCGAAATTGATCTTAGCATTGAGCCGCACGCATTCCGCGAAAGCGAATTTACACCACAAGACCCGCTCGCATACGAGGTTTTGAAGTATGGGTGCGAGATAACTTAACGCGTATTTTTCACCCGCTTCTCATTCTTTGCGATGAAATCTTTCCAGCCGCTGTAATGCTTTTCTGACTGCGGGCGAGTGCCTTGAAAATGGTGGCAGAGGGCTGCTGCTACGGCATCGGTGGCGTCCAACTGCGGCAGGAGATTTTCTTTTGGGATTTTCAAATACTTTTGCAGCATGTATGACACTTGCTCTTTGGTGGCTGTTCCGGTGCCTGTGATTGCCATTTTGATTTTCAGCGGGGCGTATTCAAAAATGGGGATGTCGCGACTGAGTGCTGCCGCCATCGCCACCCCCTGAGCACGTCCAAGTTTGAGCATACTTTGTACATTTTTGCCAAAAAACGGGGCTTCAATTGCCAACTCGTCAGGCAAAAAATCATCAATCAGGCTGATGACACGCTCAAAAATTCGCAGCAACCGCAAATAGTGGCTGTCGTATTTTTCGAGCATCAGCACGCCCATTGTCAGCAACGCAGGCTTGTTGTTGGTGATTTGCAGCAAACCGTAGCCCATCACATTGGTGCCCGGGTCGATGCCCATGATAATTTTATCCTTGATTATTTCCACAACCGTTTTATTGCTTGCTCTACCAAAAAACTGATGATTGCCGGACCGGCGGCACCCACGGCGGCATGTACGGCATCTTTTGCCGCACCCGCCAATAATGGACCGGGGTGGCTGCAAAGATAGCCCCAATTGTCTTTTATATCCACCGTCAAAGCGTTTGCATCCGCTAACAAGCGAGCCTCCTGCCGCTTTAACAACTCCAAAGGTGTTAATTTTTTGTTACCCATAATAAAAACACAAAAGTTATTCTTAAACTCTAAACTCTAAACTCTAAACTCCAAACTCTACACTCTAAACTCTAAACTCTTGCTCTAATTCTCTCAGGAATTTATTTTGAAAACCGGTGCAAATGGCGTTTCGGAAGACAAATAAAATTCCAAAGATGCCCACATAGAGCAACAGTACTAACGCAAAACCGCCCGCAAAATTGCCCACCAAGTCGCTGAACCAAAAGCCCAACGCGATGAATGCGAACAGCGAAGCAAAAAACGCCAGAAAAATCACGATGATGTTCCAAAGAAGCAACGCCCCGATGCGCGACAATTTCTCAAACCCCTGCAATTTAAGCAGTTGCAATTTTGTAACCCCTAACTCGATGAGGTCGTTCTTGATGCAGGATGCAATATCCCCAAGTTTGTAGTCCCGATTCATGATTTGGCAGTTTTAACAGATTTAGCCGAAGCATCCGAAGCAACCGAAGCCGCCGAAGTAACAAGCCCCTCAACGCCCGCACTTGCCAGTTGGCTGAGTTTCTCTTTGGCGGTGTCCATTTTGCCCTTGACTATGTCCTTGACCTTGTCCACCAACTCCGTTTTCACCTCATCATCACTCGCCAAATAGGCTCCAATAGCTGCGCCCAAGATTATCCCTACGCCCAGCCCAATAAACAATTCCGAATTTTTCATACCGTCTAATTTTTTAATTTTTACAAAGTTAGGCAAAAAAATTGAGATAGCACGCAAAAAACAAAAAAAAATTGTACTTTTGTGCCCGAATTGAAATTTAAAGTATATATATAATGTCAAAGAAGAAAGCATTATTGGTTATCCTCGACGGTTGGGGTTTTGGCGACCGCACGAAGCGCGACGTAATCTCCTCTACACCAACACCTTATTGGGACGAGTTGTTGAAAACATATCCCAATTCGCAGTTGCAAGCCTCCGGCGAAAACGTGGGGTTGCCCGACGGACAAATGGGCAATTCGGAAGTGGGACACCTCAATATCGGTGCCGGACGTGTTGTGTATCAAGACCTTGTGAAAATCAATAAGGCGTGTCGCGACAACACGATTTTGGAAAACGAGGAAATCAAGCGTGCCTACACTTACGCTAAGGAAAACGACAAACAGATACACCTGATGGGGCTTGTTTCCAACGGCGGCGTGCACAGTTCGCTGGAGCACCTGCTGAAACTCACCGACATCAGCAAGACGTATGGCATCGAAAAAACGTTTATACACTGCTTTATGGACGGTCGCGACACCGACCCCAAAAGCGGCGCAGGCTTTCTGAAAGAGTTGGAGGCCCATCTGAAAACCTCCACCGGACACATCGCCTCGGTCATCGGTCGCTACTATGCGATGGACCGCGACAAACGTTGGGAGCGCGTGAAGGAAGCCTACGACCTGCTTGTGAGTGGGGTAGGGGAGGCAACCGAAAATCCCGTTGCCGCAGTAGAAAAATCCTATCGCGATGGTTTGACGGACGAATTTATCAAGCCAATCGTCTGCACGAAAGGCGGAAAACCCCTCACCGTGATTCAGGACGGCGATGTGGTAATTTTCTTCAACTATCGCAACGACCGCGCCAAGGAATTGACTGTGGTACTGTCGCAGCAGGAGATGCCTGAGCAGAAGATGCACACCATCCCTAACCTGCAATATTTCACGATGACACCTTATGATGCAAGTTTCAAAAATGTGCATATTTTGTTCGATAAAGACAACGTAACCAACACATTAGGTGAGTTCCTTTCAAGTAAAGGGCTAACACAATTGCACACCGCCGAAACGGAGAAATACGCCCACGTGACGTTCTTTTTCAACGGCGGTCGCGAAGCCCCCTTCGACGGCGAGGAGCGCATCCTCGTGGCAAGTCCGAAAGTGGCAACCTACGACCTGCAACCGGAAATGTCTGCCTACGAAGTGAAAGACAATTTGGTGAAAGCCATCCAATCGCAAAAGTTCGATTTCATCGTGGTAAACTACGCCAACGGCGACATGGTAGGTCACACAGGCATTTACAGCGCGATTGAAAAAGCCGTCGTAGCAGTCGATGCCTGCCTGAAAGCCACCATCGAAGCCGCCAAAGCCAACGACTATGAGGCAATCATCATAGCCGACCACGGCAACGCCGACTACGCCATCAACGACGACGGCACGCCCAACACGGCACATTCCCTGAATCCGGTGCCATGCATCTATGTGTCCGAAAACAAAAACGCAGAGGTCGAAAACGGCAAACTGGCAGACGTAGCCCCCAGCATCCTGCATATTTTGGGCTTGGAGCAACCAAAAGAGATGACAGGAACAAACTTAATAAAAAATTGATTTTCAGGGGATTGCGGGTCAAGCCCGCAATGACGATAATAACGAAATTAACAAACATTAACACAATGAAGTGTTAAAGTTTAGAAAACCTATTGTTTATTAAAAAACATTCTCTACCTTTGCCGCCGAATTGTCATAGTGGCAGTTCACAACAAATTTTGGTATAAACATTAAAATTAGATTTTATGAAGAAAAAGTGTAAAAACAAAAAGTTTGCAAACTTTGTAAAAGGTTTGTTGTTAAGTAGCATTCTCTTGGGGGGGGGGGGTGCGAAGCGTTCGCGCTGAAACAGCGCATGAGGCACCGCAAGAGGCGGCGCAGATTATTGAGGTGGCGATTCCCTCGTCAGGGACGAAGACCGTTACCGGTTTTGTGTACGACGAAGACGGAGTTGGAGTCCCCGGTTCCACCATCACCATCAAAGGGAGCTCTCGTGGAGTAGTGACCGACGTGGATGGTTCATTCAAAATAGACGTTTCGCCGACGGATGTTTTGGAAGTTTCTTTTTTGGGCTATGACGTCTACACTGTGGCGGTGGGCGACAAGGCGAGTTTTGTGATTCCGCTCAAGCCCAAGGCGAATGAGTTGGACGAAGTGACTGTGGTCGCTTTCGGCAAGCAGAAGAAGAGCAGCGTGATTGCCTCCATTGAGACCATCAAAGCCTCCGACCTGCGGGTGCCTTCCTCCAATCTTACCACCGCTTTTGCAGGGAAGATTCCGGGAGTTATCTCCTACCAAACAACGGGTGAACCGGGCAATGACAATGCCAAGTTCTTTGTGCGCGGCGTTACTACTTTCGGCTACAAAACAGACCCGTTGATTCTTATTGACGGCTTTGAGGCGACCACCGACGACCTTGCCCGCATTCAGCCCGACGACATTGAGAGTTTCTCTGTGTTGAAAGATGCTTCGGCAACCGTGCTGTACGGTGCACGAGGTGCCAACGGTATCATTCTGGTATCCACCAAAGCGGGACGTGAGGGTCCTGCAAAAATCAATGCGCGGGTGGATGTCAATGTGACTACACCCACAAAACTGCCTGAACTGATGGACGGGGTGGCTTATATGCGTTTGTACAATCAAACACAGCTATCCCGCAGCCCCGGTGCGACACCATATTATAGCGAGCAGAAAATCTATTCCACCTCGCGGGGAGAAAATCCGATGATTTATCCCAATATCAACTGGTACGATGCGCTGTTCAAACAGCAGACCACCAATACCAAAGCCAACCTGAACGTTTCTGGCGGAGGCACGGTGGCTACCTATTATGTTGCCGGAGGATACGAAAACGAAACCGGGTTGCTAAAAGTGGACGGGCGGAACAATTATAACAACAATATTGATATCAACCGGTTCCACCTGCGGAGTAATGTCATTTTCAAACTGAGCAAAACCACTACATTGGACACCCGTATTCAGGGACGTTTCGAAAAATATACCGGACCCTACACCTCGGCAAGCACGATATTCAACAATGTGATGGGTAGCAATCCGGTGGATTTTCCCGCTGTATATGAACCGGACGAAGCCAATCGCTATACAAAGCACACCCTGTTTGGAAGTGTTGCGCCAATTGGAGGTAGTTACCGCGCCAATCCGTACGCCGAAATGGTGAAGGGATATGACACTCGGGACGAAAATACGCTCACCACACAGGCTACATTGTTGCAGAATTTGGATATGCTGACCGAAGGATTAAAATTTCAGGCAAAAGTTTCTGCCAATACATGGGGACTGTCTTCCAGCAAACGTACTCACATCCCGTTTTATTATACAGCCGATAGCTACAATCAGATTACAGGTGAATACACCTTGCTGAACCTCAACCCTGCCGGCACCACCGGCGGCGGGCAAGCTTTTCTTGGACCGGTGGAAGGCACCCGCGATGCCACTACCCATTACTATTACGAAGCACGGCTGAACTGGGACCGCCAATTCGATAAACATTCCGTAGGAGCGATGGTTGTGGGCATGGCAGAGGAATACCTGCTGACCAGCGGTGCATCAGGCTCCATCTACCAAACATTGCCCGAAAGGAATGCGGGGCTTTCCGGCAGGGTTACCTACGATTACGATACCCGTTACTTTGCCGAATTTGCATTCGGTTACAATGGTTCCGAAAAGTTCGAAGGAAGTAAGCAATTCGGTTTCTTCCCCTCCATAGGTGCCGGCTGGTTGGCTTCCAACGAAGCGTTTTGGGAGTCGATGAAAGAAGCCGTCAGTTTATTGAAACTGAAATTTACATACGGGCAGGTGGGCAATGACGCCATCTCCACACGCGACCAACGGTTCTTTTTCCTGTCGAATATTTCCCTGGGCGGCACTCCATATACGTGGGGCTCAATGCTCCAGAATACACGTAATGGCTACACCATCACTCGTTATGCCAATCCCGACATCACCTGGGAATTGTCCGAAAAATATAACCTGGGGCTGGAATTGGGCTTTTTCAAAGACGAAGCACTGAAAATTCAGGCGGATGTATTTCGCGATTACAGGAGCAACATTTATTTGCCCAGAAATAATTTCCCTGTATCAGCAGGTCTGGAAGTAGATGTATTGCAAGGCAATGTCGGCGAGGTACAATCGCAGGGAATTGACGGTTCCATTGACTATCAGAAATTTTTCAGCAATGATTTCTGGCTCACCGGACGGGCAAACATGACGTATGCCGTCAATAAGTACCTTAAATTGGACGAGCCGAATTATAAGGACAAATATCGAAGTCAGGTGGGAAACAATATCAATCAACTCTATGGCTATGTCGCCGAAAGGCTCTTTGTGGATGCAATTGAAATAAAAAATGCGCCCGAACAGGCCGTAGGAGCAGCAAGCGTAGTAGCAGCAGGCGACATCAAATATGCCGACATTAACGGTGACGGAAAAGTGGACCCCAATGACATGATTCCCCTCGGTTATCCCTCAGTGCCGGAAATACAATATGGTTTCGGACTGTCGGCGGGATATAAGAAATTCGATTTTTCCTTCTTCTTTCAAGGGAATGCAAGGGTTTCATTTTTCATTGACCCCAATGCTATTTCACCGTTCTCCGGCGGACGCAATGCGCTTTCCTTCATAGGGGAAAATGCATGGACGGAAACCAATCCCGATGTGCATGCTTTCTGGCCCCGCTTGTCAATAGACCAGGTGCCCAATAATACGGTTGCGTCCACCTGGTGGCTGCGCGACGGCTCGTTCCTGCGTCTGAAATCAATAGAGCTCGGCTACAACCTCCCGAAAATAGCAAAAATCGGGATGCAAGGTTGCCGGATATACTTCAGCTCCGAAAATCTGCTTACGTTCAGTTCATTCAAATTATGGGACCCTGAACTTGGCGGCAACGGACTTGGCTATCCGCTTAACAGGAGGTTTAACGTGGGATTGCAAGTATCATTTTAATTAATAATTTAAAATTATCAGAAATATGAAATCATTTAGAAAATTTATTCGTAGAAACGTGGCGCGCCACGTCTGTACATTCATGGTTGCC
>BNTU01000105.1 GCA_025996835.1 Bacteroidia bacterium | reverse complement strand
TTTTTACATCCGTAAAACGCGTACTCGCCGATGCGTGTTACTTTGTCTTCTATCACAATTGCTGTGACAGATGAGCCGTTTTCTGTGCCCGTAAGGAACCAAGGCGCAGAGTAGTTAGTGAAATTGCTCATAGCCCCTTGCCCACTGATGGTGAGGGTGCCGTTACTGAGTGTTGCAATAACCGACTCGGCATTGGGCGTACCAATTAGCCAAGGGTTTTCAACTGTGCCTGAGCCGACTGCAAAAGCGGTGCTACAGGCGAACAGCGCGATAGCTGTTGTGAAAAATGTTCTTTTCATTTGTTCTTTTATTTAAATTGTTTATAAAATACTCAAAAGTTGTTCACAAAATACTCAAAAGTTGTTCACGAATAACTCATAATCTGTTGATAACTTTTGGGGCGACAAAGGTAATGCTTATTTTTTACATAACAATGTGTTTTGCAAATATTTTTAGTTAAACTTTGTTAAATCACAAGAAATAATATGGGAATCAGGGATAGAGATATGTGTGAGGCACTATTGGAAAATCCTGATTCAGACAAGAATTACAAGGCGTTAGTTAATTGCTCCTTCCAACCATGTAAACCGTGCGGTTATCCAATCTTTCAGATTTTGCACTTCCGCATCGTAGGCTGTCAATATGGCTTCGCTTGTGTCGCCTAAGTCATTTCCGCTTGGTGTTCCATGCCAGCGTTTGCTGTTTTGCACTATCGACCGTCTCACGGATGCTGCTTTGGCATCAATGTTAGCTAATATTTCGGCTTGCTTTGAGTTGAAATATGGGAAACGATTTTTCACAAGAAACGGAAATTCCCAGCAGGAGAATAATCCCTGATCACTACTATTATCACCAAACCAAGCGGTACCTTTCCATGCAAAACCCGAAGAGGGTTGTTGAAATGAATCACCATAATTCCAAATCGGACCCAATTTCAGTTTTGCGGCGGCGGCAGGGTCATAATTTAGCCACAAACCGGTGTTTGCATTTTTGGCAAGTTCATTTATTAAATACCAATCCACACTGCTTATGGTGTCCAGATGGTCTCGACAGCCGGTCAAGCCATACAGATAGGTTTCCATCTCATTGACATAGTCTTCTATGGTAATCTTTCGAGCCCCGGTTTTTCCCTCGCTTGGCTCTTTTATAGTAACCCAAAAACCACTACTCCCACCACTTGTCTGAAAATCAGAGGTATTAGGTACAGGTAGTGTTGTGTCAAGCGTCAACAAATAACCGTCATTGGTAACATTTACGCGATTTGTGGCTATTTTTATTGATTCGGTCAGTTGGTAGATACCGCAATATGCTCCATTGATGTACAAGTTTACAAAATGGGAGCAGGGTGTCCAGCCTAATCTGCTCAACTTTCCCATTTTAAACAGTGCATCGGTGTGTAGCAATGTTGGGTCGTTGTCGTTTGCCAGCAACACCCACTCCTTATCCGCAGCCTCTCCAAACAGGGCTGTTGCGGCATCGAGTTCTATATTATAGGATTTTTTGTATAGACCGGAATCAGCGTCCAATTTTATTTTTACCCCACTGTCAGACAATGGGTCTGTTGTGTTTGCTATTCTAATGGTGGCATTCTGATACGTCGCCGTTATTGCTGCACCGGATGCAGTCGTGTTGATATTGACAATAGGCATACCGGACAGGGTGAGGTCGTCGTTGGTAAAGCTGTAGGTGGGTGTTGCCGTAGTCAAACCGGCGAAGATGTGCACGACCTCCGTTTTGCCTGCCACGAGATTGCCTTTCCACACCTGCAAGTTCATGAAATAGTAGCCTGCCGCGAAAGTCTGTTCTCCTGTCCAATGACCTGCGGCTATGGAGTCGCCGGGCATCGTAATTGTTCCATTCGTCGGTACCGTGCCATCAAGATTAGAGATGGTCAGCGTGGCGGTGGTGATTGAGGTTGGAAATTCGATGGAGTAGGTGAACGTTCCATTGCCTGTGAAAACAGGTGTGAGGGTGATATTTGCTGTTGCTGCTCCTCCATCGGTTATGTTTACCACTTGACTTCCGGCGGCAGTTGGTGTTGTTCCTGCATACGCGGTCACGGTGATTGTCCAAGTGCCGACTTCCAGATTCACCGTTTTGGTTTCGTTCACAGCGATTGATTCGGGTTCTCTGGTCTCCGGTCCTCCTGTGAAACTTAATTCATACGCTGTGATTTGAGTTGTATCCGGATACAATGTCCGGAGCGTGCTCTGATTGAAAATGACGGTCACACTCCCGTAGCCGGTGCCACCTGTCTGATTATCATCCAACTCGGAGCATCCACCCAAGATGCTGATGCCTGCCACAAGGACTATCCCTGCAATATTCTGTAAATATTTCATAATGCTATCTTTTTCTAAATTTGTTTACTTTTTTGAGCCTCTTAAATTTACGGATTTACGGTGAAAGGCAGTTCCTTTGAATAGGGTATGCCATTCTTGACGCCTGTAAAGGTGACGGAATGCCTTCGCGTATCGTAGTCGGCAGCATCAATGGTGATGCTGTCAGCGGTGTCGACGACGGTAGAACTGCCATCAATATACCATTTCACATCAGTATATCCGGTTGCAGTTAAAGTAAGCGATGTTTCTTCACTCTTGGATATGATGTTGTTGCCATCGCTTCCTGTGACGGTCACTTCGTCGAAGTTAAAGCCGATAGTGATGGTTATCGCCACAGAGCCGGTCGGAGGAGGCGGAGGAGGCGGAGGAGGCGGAGGCGGAGGCGGAGGCGTGACGACTATTACTGCTGCCACAGTACTCGTTGCGGTTGCGGTTTTAGTGCCGTTTACGCTATTATTGGTGTTGGTAATCACCACATAGTAATAGGTTGTCCCCACCGTACTCGTAGGGGGGGGGTAGTTTGCCGTTGTTGCGGATGTAATAGGGGAGCCTCCACTGTTGTTGTTGGTAGTATTGCTATACCACTGATATGTGAGTGTGCCGTCATCCGATGCTGTTGCCGTCACCGTGAGGGCTGTGGCTGTGGTGTTCTGTTCGTAATTGGCATTTGCCGCAGGCTGTACGTTGATACTTGGTGTTGCCGCATCGGTAATAACCGGAGCAGTGACTATTATTTCAGCTGCATTACTCGTTGCGGTTGCAGTCTTATTGCCGTTCACGCTACTGTTAGTGTTGGTAATCACCACATAGTAATAGGTTGTCCCCACCGTACTCGTGGGGGGTGTGTAGCTTGCCGTTGTTGCGGATGTAATAGGGGAGCCTTCACTTGTGCTGTTTGTAGTATTGCTATACCACTGATATGAGAGTGTGCCGCCATTCGGTGCTGTTGCCGTCACCGTGAGGGCTGTGGCTGTGGTGTTCTGTTCGTAATTGGCATTTGCCGCAGGCTGTACGTTGATACTTGGTGTTGCCGCATTGGTGATAACCGTAGGGTCGGCCTCTACACAGCCATTTACAGCAAGTGTAGCCGCCGCTAACAGAAAAACAAAGCTTTTTGTTTTCATCTTATTCAAATGTTGAATTAAAATTTCGGGTGCAAAGGTACGAAATAAATTTGAAATATGAGATATAAATTCATCTTGAAAATCCTGAATCAAACAATTTTTTTGTATCTTTGCACGCGAAAAAAACAATATATATGGAACATTTATCACCACTAATCATTGATTTGGCACTTATATTGGTGTTGGCGGGCTGTTTTTCGCTGCTCTTTAAGTGGCTCAAGCAGCCTATTGTGCTGGCTTATATTGTTGCCGGCATCGTGATGTCGTTTTTTGTCAAGAAAGAAACGCCTCAGTATCACGACATTGAGATTTGGGCGGACATTGGGGTTATTTTCCTTTTGTTTGGGCTGGGGCTTGAATTTAGTTTTAAAAAACTGATGCTGGTGGGTCCTACCGCTTTTGTGTCTACGATTTTTATTGCGAGTTCGAGAATTGCCTTGGGCTATATTGTGGGGCAGTGCTTCGGTTGGGATAGCATGACGAGTGTGTTTTTTGGAGCGATGATTTGTATGTCTTCCACCATGATTATCATCAAGGTGTTTGAGGAATTGAACTTAACGAAGAAAAGTTTTGCGTCCATTGTCATGGGCATCCTGATTATAGAGGATTTGGTGGCGGTGTTGCTGATGGTTTTGCTCTCGACGGTGGCTGTGAGTAAGAACGCTGAAGTGGGGCAGGACTTGCTGTTTAGCCTGTTCAAATTGGTGGCATTCCTGCTGTTCTGGTTTTTACTCGGGACCTATTTGCTTCCGACTTTTTTACGCAAAATGAAACGGTTTCTCAACGATGAAACGCTATTGATTGTATCGCTGGGGATGTGTTTGGGCATGGTTTATTTGTCCACTCAAGCGGGTTTTTCGGATGCCTTGGGAGCGTTTATCATGGGCTCTATTTTGGCGGAAACGCTTGCCGGCGAACGGATTGAGAAACTTATTTTTCCAATTAAGAACTTTTTTGGGGCAATATTTTTTGTGTCGGTGGGCATGATGGTGTCGTTGCCCGAACTTTGGGACAATATTATGCCGATTCTGGTGGTTAGTGCGGTCGTGATTGTCGGACAAATATTTTTTGCAACCGGTGGCGTGTTGCTGTCGGGGCAAGACTTGAAAACGGCTGTTTCGTCCGGTTTTTCGCTGACGCAAATCGGCGAATTTTCCTTTATCATCGCCAATCTCGGATTGAGTTTGGGAGTGATAGAAAGTTCTCTGTATCAGACAATTGTGGGAGCCTCCGTTATCACGATTTTTGCCACGCCTTATATCATAAAAGCATCGCCAAAGGCTTATGGAGTCTTAGAGCACAGGTTGCCCCCAAAATGGTTGAACTACCTGAATCGAAATTCGACAGGAGCGAGCAGCGCACCTATTTTGAACGAAGAAAGCCTCTGGAAACGCTTCCTGCGCGGCATGATAACCTCTGTGCTGATGTACTTCTTTATATGTATCGTGATTGTCTATTTTGCATTCACGCTCGGTTTTCCGCTGCTGCACAACTACTTACCGGAATTGCACGCCAATATCGCAGGAGCTATCGTAACGATACTCGCGATTTCACCCTTTTTGCGCGTGATTATCACCAACAAAGACCATTCTAAGGAGTTTTTGCAACTTTGGCAGCACAATAAAGTCAATCGTGCACCGCTCATTTTCACCATTGTAGTGCGCACAATGATGTGTGTGGGCTTGATTGTATACATTTTGAATCAACTGTTTGCTGTGGGGTTGATATTGGCGATTGCGATGGGGTCGTTGCTGATTATTTTCTTTGCTACTTCGCGGCGATTGCACAAAACCAGTGAGCGGCTGCATGAGCGGTTCCATAAAAATTTCAACGAAAAAGAACATCTGGAAGAGGCGCAAGCCCTTATCCCAAAGGGATTTGTAAAACATGTGATACGGCGCGATTTACACCTGTCCGACTTTTTGATACAGCCGCAATTTTCCATCGTAGGGCAAAGCCTGAAACAGTTGCAGTTTCGCCAATCGTTTGGTGTACATGTAGTTACCATCATGCGCAACGGCATCCGCATCAACATCCCGAACGGCGATGAGCGCATTTTCCCCAACGACCACCTCGTAGTGCTGGGCACCGACAAGCAAATGGAACAATTTCAGCAACGCATCGAAGAAAAGCGCGAAAAATACGCCGACTATCAAGCCGCCCAATTCCCCGCCGTGCAAATTCGGCAGGTGGAATTAGAAGAAGGTGCCGATTTGGTCGGACAAACGGCACTGACGGCACATCTGCAAGACGAATACGATTGCATGCTGGTAGGCGTAGAGCGCGCAGGCTGGTCAATCACAGAGCCGGACTTGGATTTGGTGTTTGAAGTCGGCGACATCCTCTGGTTAGTAGGCGAAAAAGAAAAAATCAAACGCTTGCATGCTATTAAAAAGGGGTGAAAGCAGGCTCAACATTACTTGCTCTAAAATAATTGTTGTACCTTTGCACCCAACAAGAAATGATGATGGATACTACTGAATTTGAAATGGTCGCGAAAACGCTCGCCGGCTTGGAAGAAATCCTTGCTAAGGAGTTGACGGAACTGGGTGCCAACAATCTGCAAATCGGACGGCGCATGGTGTCGTTTACGGGCGACAAGGCGTTGCTCTACAAGGCTAACTTCCACTGTCGCACGGCGTTACGCATTCTGAAACCGATTGCCACGTTCAAGGCATCAGAGCCGGATGAGGTTTATAGACAACTGAAAGCCATTGATTGGTCGCAATATATCGCGCCTAAAAAGACGTT
Source organism: Bacteroidia bacterium (assembly GCA_025996835.1). Taxonomy (GTDB): domain Bacteria; phylum Bacteroidota; class Bacteroidia; order Bacteroidales; family Azobacteroidaceae; genus Azobacteroides. The sequence goes on along the minus strand of BNTU01000105.1, from coordinate 3,716 downwards.
TGCCATCGACACGGTGGTCAATTCCGAAAAATTTACGCATTCCAAATATGTTGCCTATCGAGCGAAAGACGCTATTATGGATTGGTTTGAAGCCCATGATATGCGCCGTCCGTCCGTGAGCGTGAGCAATCCTGATGTGCAGTTGCACGTGCATATTTCGCACAAAACGGTCAGCATCTCGCTCGACAGTTCGGGCGAATCGCTTCACAAGCGGGGCTACCGTCACGAAGCCGGCGATGCTCCTCTGAATGAGGTGCTTGCGGCAGGGATGATTTTGAAAACGGGTTGGCAAGGCGAGTGCCATTTTGTGGACCCGATGTGCGGCTCGGGGACGCTCCTCATTGAGGCGGTGTTGATAGCTCTGAACATCGCTCCGGGTGTTTTTCGCAAGCAATATGCCTTTGAAAAGTGGGACGATTTCGATGCCGATTTGTTCGAGATGGTCAGTACAGACGATTCGCACGAGCGCGAATTTAAATTTAAGGCATTCGGCGCGGATTATTCGCAAAAAATGATTTCCATCACGAAATCAAATGTAAAAAAAGCAGGACTTTCTAAATACATCGAAACAAAGGTGAGTGCCATAAAAGACCTGCAAACGGTGCCTGATGGCGGTATATTAATCACCAATCCGCCGTATGGCGAGCGACTGCACCCGCGCGATTTGTTTCCAATTTATGCCGCACTCGGCGAACGGCTGAAGCATATTTTCACGGGCTACAATGCTTGGATTATTTCGAGCAACACGACCGCATTCGAGCATCTCGGGTTGCGCCCGGCACACAAATACAATCTCGTCAACGGCGACATCCCCTGTGAATATCGCCACTACGCGATTTTTGAAGGAAAGCGAAAAAAATTTGTGACCGCCGCAAAGGAGGCGCATGAACCGCTGAAATTGACCCTGAACACTACACCGTAATTTCGCCAAATCCCTCGCCATACACGCCGCGTGTCATGCTTTGAGAGATGAATGCGGAAGGGTCGATGTCGTTGACGATACGCATGATGGTGAGGGCTTCTCTCTTTTTGACTACCACCACAATCACTTTGACACTTTTTTTGGTGTACCAGCCGATGCCGTCCAACACGGTGCAACCTCGGTGCAACTTATTGATTTCGGTGGCTATCCGGTCGTATTTTTCAGAAAAAATCATAAATTGCTCCGACTGGCGCGCTCCGTTGATGACCATATCCACAGCATAAGACGATACCGCCATCGCCACCAAACCATAAACAATTTTATCCACGCTGTGAAAAATCAGATAGGACGAAGAAATAATCACCACATCGCAAAACAGCATGGATTTGCCAATGGAAATATGTTTATACTTATTGATAATCAGGGCAATAATATCTGTCCCGCCTGTGCTGCCTTTGTAATTGATAACAACGCCAATGCCGGCACCACAGAGCACTCCACCAAGAATACACGTCAGAAGCGCATCGCTATTCACTAATGGTGCCGTAATAATGGTTCGCAATAAAGCCAGCAGAAACGTCATCACAAAAACACAGCAAATGGTTTTCAAACTGAATTTAAAGCCAAATACTCTGATTGAAATTACCAGAAGCACTGCATTGATGCTAAAATAAGTTAATGACACTAAATCTATCCCTTGTGGCAGAAAATGATGCATATCATTGGCATAACTCAAAAGTGCACCAATGGCGGTAACACCGCCGGTTGCCATCCGGGCAGGCAGGAAAAATCCCACCCAGCCAAACGCATAAAGCGACAAACCAATCAGGATGAAAAAATTGTCCTGAATTTCGCGCATGATTGCCTTTTTGTCAAGTTTCACATTGCCCAATTTAGCCGCAGCATTGGGCAATTTTGTCAATTTAAGTCGCCTCTCTGTATTTGTTTTCATTTTCGTCTTCTAAAATATTTAAATAACTTTTGTAACGCGATTCGCTGATAAGTTGCTCTGTCACAGCCTGTTTGACCGCACATTCGGGTTCCTGCCGGTGGGTGCAATTATTGTATTTGCACTGATGTGACAGTTTGAAAATCTCCGGAAAATAGTGCGCAATCTCCGCATCCGCCATATCAAACACGCCAAACCCCTTAATTCCCGGTGTATCAATGATATAGCCACCATCAGGCAGGGCAAGCATCTCCGAAAAAGTGGTCGTGTGCATCCCTTTATTATGGTAGTCCGAAATGGCGTGCGTCTTTTGCTTGGCACCCGGAATGAGGCGATTGATGAGTGTGGATTTGCCCACGCCCGAATGTCCCGCAAACAGCGTTGTTTTGCCTTGCAGGGGTGCGATTAACCGCTCTCTGACGTCCACATCCTCCGTTGCCGAAATCTGATGGCAAGGGTAGCCAATCGACTTGTAAAGCCGAATCAGCGTGTGCATATACTCCTGCTCATCGGTGTTGATACAGTCTATCTTGTTGAATATCAGTGCTGCCGGGATGCGATAAGCCTCCGCAGTAGCCAAAAATCGGTCAATAAAAGTAGTGCTCGTAACAGGATGATTGACAGTTACAACCAGAAAAGCCTGGTCCAGATTAGCCGCCAGGATATGCGATTGTTTCGACAGATTGGACGAGCGGCGCACGATATAGTTTTTGCGGTCGCCAATTTCATAGATATGCGTTGCCCCGTCGGCATTGCGCTCAACGCTCACAACATCGCCAATCGCGATTGGACTCGTGCTCTGAATATCTTTGAGGCGAAAATTCCCTTTAAGTTTCGCCTCAACCAATTCCCCATCATCCAACCGAACCAAATAGCTACTACCCGTATTTTTGACAACTAATCCCTTCATTTAGTTATGAGTTATGAGTTATGAGTTATGAGTTATGAGTTATGAATTATGCAAAAATAACTCATAACTCATAACTCATAACTCAAATTAAACCGTCATTATTTCTCGTTCTTTTGCTGCAATCAACTCATCCAATTTCTTCAGGTATTTGTCGTGCATTTTTTGGATGGCTGCTTCGGTTTCTTTGCCTTCGTCTTCGGGGGTGCCTTCTTTGACTGCCTTTTTGATGGTGTCGTTGGCGTCGCGGCGGACGTTGCGGATGCCTATTTTTGCATTTTCTGCGTCGGTGCGTGTCTGTTTGACAAGCGTTTTGCGCCGTTCTTCGGTCAGGGGTGGGATGCCCAGACGGATGATTTCGCCATTGTTTTCGGGCGTGATGCCCACATCGGAGTCCATCAACGCCTTTTCAATGGGCTGTAGCATGGTTTTGTCCCAAGGAAGAATCGTAATTGTCTTCGCATCGGGCGTAGAAACCGTTGCCACACTCGACAGAGGCATCAAACTGCCGTAAGATTCCACCTTCACACCGTCCAAGATGTGCACATTAGCCTTTCCTGCGCGGATGCGCACCAGAGCCTCCTCCAAAAAAGTTACCGACTGAAGCATTTTCGTCTCAGCTTGTTCCAACACAATTTTAATAGCTGCCATAATTATAGTCTTTCAAATTTTGGCGCAAAGGTAAGAAAAAGTTATGAGTTATGAATTTGCCCTGTTTTTTTTCAAAAATCAAATTTCCGCTTGCCGTTTAAAATATTCTGCTTACATTTGCATAATTTTTTGCGTGAATAATGCAAAACAAACAATATAAATAGAAGTTAATTCATTATGAATGAAACCATTGCAATGCCTGAAAACATACGGCAAGCATATACCAAGTACAATTCCTACGACCCAAGTTGTTGGACACAAGCCTATTTCGATTATGATTCGGGCGG
>BNTU01000104.1 GCA_025996835.1 Bacteroidia bacterium | reverse complement strand
AATAGCGATTTCCATCTTTGTCAATAGCAATAACTGCTTTTACCGTGTAATCTATGCCCCTAATTTTTAGCCCTGAAACATAATATCTGTACTCCTTTATATTAGGATGTTTTTCTATATCCTCATTATCTACAGTATCAATGTAAATTCCATTTTCTATAAGTTTGGGAATAGCAGCAATGGATTGTAGATGAGCCTTATAGAAGTTGTCGTGGTGCAAAACTTCCTCTAAACCTGTCTTGGATAATTTTGTAATATCTCCCGTGTCTTTATTCGTGTATGTACCACGCAAAGACTTGCCATATTCAAGCGCATTTTTCTTGTACTTTTTCAAGTCATCGCTTGGAGTAATTTCATTGCCGGTTATCTCAATTGGCATACTGTTCTTTAACTTTTCAATACGTTTTGCTTTCATTGTCTTTTCAAATGAGCCGCAAAGATACACATTTTAAAATTAAAAGCAATAGTTTTTTTAGTGCATCCTCAGGGCAAACACACCAAATTTATGATGACCAACTACCCCATACGGGCATAGCCGTCAAGTTAAGGCTGAAAGCCTTGTAGCACTAGCGTAGGGCATCGCCCTACGGACAGAATATGGCATTGAATGCAAGCCCTGAAAGGGCGATAGCAATGGCTGATGCCCTTTCAGGTCGAAACGAGAGGGAGAGGGCCTCTTTCGTAGGGCGATGCCCTACGCTATTGCTACAAGGCTTTCAGCCTTAACTGACGGCTATGCCCGTATGGGGTAGTTGTCATCATAAATTTGATGCGGTTGCCCTGGTGCATAACAAAGAAGCAGTGCAATTTTTCTTGCCAGACAATGATATTATTTTATCACAAACTTGCGCACTATGCCTTCTAATTTGAAGATGTAGATGGCTTTTGGGAGGTTTAGTTCGTAGGTGCTGTTGGCGGTTTGCATCTCTATTTGGAGTACTTTGTTGCCTACTATTGTGATGATTTCTAATTTGGAGCCGATGGTTGCATTTTTGATGTGCAGGGTGTTGTTGACTACGGTTAGTTCCGGTGTTGCTGTTTCGGCTACAGACACACCATTCCGCGCCTTGTTTTGGGCTACAAGGGGGCTTGCTGTGAGGGTACAGAGCAGTATCAATAAAACACCGATGCCTATTTTTTTGTTCATTCTTGTGTAAAATTCCTTTTTCGACTGCAAAAGTACTATTAATTTTTGAAATGACAATCATTTATTTCAAAAATAACTCAAAAAATTAACTTCTTTTTATACGCTTTTTCCATTTTCTCCGTTATATCAGGGATATGTGGATAAAAAAATACATCCTCACTCTGCTGGTTGCACTTACTGCGGGCTTTGGCTTTGTTGTGAGTGCTGAGACGCTTGTGCCTGCGCCTGTGGATGAGGAATTTGTGTTTAATCCGCAAACAAACCGCTACGAATTGCGCTCAATCATCGCGCCTGACCTCACTACACCCACTGCGCTGACTCGCGATGAATATCTGGACTATACGCTTCAGAAGAGTATGGCTGCCTATTTTAGAGAAAAAAATGCGGAGGCGTATTTGATGAAAGACAGCACCGGAAAAACAGATTATTTGGACAAACTTTTGGGCGGTTATAAGTTTGGCTTGGGACCTGCGGAAAAGATTTTTGGACCGGGGGGCGTGCAACTCAATCCGCGCGGAAGTGTGGACACTAAAATCGGCATTACACACACTTCTATGGGCAATCCAACCCTCAGTGAGCAGCAACGCAGTCACACGACATTCGATTTTGACCCGCAAATTCAAATCTCGGCAGAGGCGAAAATCGGCGAAAAAATGAGTTTCGACTTGAACTACAACACGATGTCCACCTTCGGCTTCGATGCCAAGCAAATCAAATTGGAGTACAAAGGCGATGAAGACGAGATTGTCAAACTTTTGGCGGCGGGGGATGTGAGCATGACCACCTCTAATTCGCTGATTCGGGGCGGACAGGCGTTGTTTGGCATCAAAACAGACTTGCAATTTGGCAGGCTCACCGTGAATGCGGTGGTGTCGCAGCAGGAGTCGCAATCGCGCACGATGGCTTCCAAGGGCAGTGTGCAGACCACACCGTTTGAAATCACGGTTGATAGTTACGACGAAAATCAGCACTTTTTCTTCAATCGCTACTTCCCTGACACTTATGACGATGCAATGAAAACCCTGCCGCTGATTCAATCGGGCGTGAGCATCACCCGTTTGGAGGTCTGGGTCACCAATCGGCGAAGCAATTACGATGAGGCGCGCAATATTGTGGCATTTGCCGATTTGGGTGAAAATAAGTACATTAGCAACCCCATCGTGAGTCCGATAGGTAGCGACCCTTATCCAACCAACCGCGCTAATGACCTGTATGGCAATTTGACAACCGCTTGGGCAGGTGCGCGCAACATCAGTCAGGTGAGTTCGGTGTTGGAAGGTGTTGGAATGGTGAGCGGGCGCGATTATGAAAAAATTGAAAATGCGCGCAAGTTGTCGCCATCGGAATACCGTTTCAATCAGCAACTTGGCTACATTTCGTTGCAGTATCCCTTGCAGCCCGACGAGGTGTTGGCGGTGGCTTACGAATACTCCTATCGCAATGCAGTGTATCAGGTGGGCGAATTTGGCACCGACAATCCCAACGGCTCCACCGAGAGCCTTTATTTGAAACTCGTGAAGGGCACATCCCACGCGCCGGATATACCTACATGGCATTTGATGATGCGCAATGTTTATACCATCGCGCCCAATCGCAACCTCGACCGCGATAGATTTCGCCTCGACATCAAATATCAGAGCGACACCACGGGCGCGTACCTCAATTATCTCACAGAGGGCGACATTGCCAATCAGTTGCTCCTGCGCGTGGAAAATCTCGACCGCTTAGACACTCGTCAGGAACCGCATCCGGACGGCTATTTCGACTTTGTGGAGGGCTTCACCGTGCAGACGCAGGTCGGCAAAATCATTTTCCCATCGGTGCAGCCGTTCGGGAGTTATCTGCGCAAAAAGATTAACAACGATGCCATTGCCGACAAATATGTGTATCAGGAACTCTACGACAGCACGCTCACCGTTGCCCGACAGACGGCAGAAAAGAACAAATTTGTCCTCATGGGCGAATACAAAGGCAGCGGCAGTGCGAGCATCGAACTGAACGGCGGGAACATCCCCAGAGGTTCTGTAATGGTGATGGCAAACGGTACACGCCTGCAAGAAAACGTCGATTACAGCATCAACTATGCCACCGGCGACATCAACATCCTCAATCCGCTGTATGAAAATGCGAACATCCAAACCTCGTTTGAAGACCAGATGGGCTTCAGTATGCAGCGCAAAACGATGATGGGCATCAACCTGAATTATGCTTTTACGCCCAATTTCAATGTGGGGGCTACCCTGATGAATTTGAGCGAGATGCCCACCGAGATGAAAACGGCTCCCGGACAGGAGTCCATCGACAACACGCTGTTTGGCTTCAACACCAATTACACTACGCAGTCGCAATGGCTGACCAATTTGGTGGATAAATTGCCGCTACTCGACCTCACGGCACCTTCGCAATTTTCCATCAAAGCGGAGTATGCGCAGTTGATTGCGGGGCATTACAAAAATGAATATGGCGGCGATTATTCGTATATTGATGATTTTGAGGCGGCTCGGCGCACGATTGACTTGCGGTCGCCGCATCCGTGGTTTTTGTCGTCCACGCCTTCGCTGTTCACCGAAGCAAAATTTGCAAACAATATTGACTACGGCAAAAATCGCGCACTGTTGGCTTGGTACACCATTGACGGCTTGTTTACGCGCAAATCGTCGTTGTCCCCAACTCATATCAAAAACGATGCCGACCAGTTGTCCAATCACTATGTGCGCGAAATTAGGGAGGAAGAGCTTTATCCCAACAAAAATATCCGCTACAACGAAGCCTCGACCATTCCGGTGCTCAATTTGGCATACTACCCACAGGAACGCGGACCATACAATTTGGATGCTGCGGGCATGAATCCCGATGGCACTCTATCCAATCCCAAAGACCGTTGGGGGGGGATTTTTCGCAAAATTGAAAGCAGCCAGACCGATTTTGAAAAGGACAATGTGGAAACAATCGAATTTTGGCTGCTCGACCCGTTTATTGCCGACCCAAACAACCCCAATGCACCCGGAAATGCCTCCGGTGGCGACTTGTATTTCAATTTGGGCGATGTTTCGGAAGATATTTTGAAGGACGACAAGAAGTTTTTTGAAAACGGTTTGCCAATGGATGGAGATGTTTCCAAAGTGGAAGAAACAGTCTGGGGACGCATTCCGAAGCAACAATCGCTCGTCTATGCGTTTGATACGCAAGGCGACCGCAAACGTCAGGACGTGGGATTGAACGGACTGAGCACCGAAGAAGAGCGTAGTTTCCCTGCATACGCCACTTATTTGAGCGAATTGCAGACAAAACTAAATCCGGATGTGTTTCAAACCATCAATAACGACCCCGCCGGCGACAATTACCACTATTACAGGGGCAGCGATTACGACCGCGACCAGAAGTCGATTTTGGAACGCTACAAGTATTACAACGGCACGGAAGGCAACTCGGTAGCGTCCGAAGCCTCGCCCGAAAGTTACGCTACGGCGGCGAAACTCAGCCCCGATGTGGAAGACATCAATCAGGATAACACATTGAGTGAGAGCGAGAAATACTACCAATACAAGGTGCATCTCAATCCCACCGAGTTGAAAAATATGATGACTCAATATGTTACCAACAAGCGTGTTACCAAGCCGACACTCAAAAACGGGAAGTCGGAGGAAGTTACCTGGTATCAGTTCAAAATTCCGGTGCGCGAAGGGGAGAAGGTGGGCAATGTTGATTTGCAGTCGATTCGCTTCGTGCGGATGTTTATGACGGGTTTTGACCGCCCCACGGTTTTGCGTTTCGGCACATTGGAATTGGTGCGGGGCGATTGGCGTGCCTACACCAAAGAGTTGACCGACAAGCATGACGGCAGTGCCACCATCACTGTTTCGACCGTCAATATAGAGGAAAATGGCGACAAAACGCCTGTCAATTATATTATGCCGCCGGGGGTCAACCGCATCACCGACCCGGGACAGACGCAAATGGTGTTGCAAAATGAGCAGTCGCTGGCTCTGACTATCAACAATTTATCGCCTTTTGATGCCCGCGCTATTTATAAAACGACCAATCTGGACACGCGGCAGTATCGCCGTATGCAGATGTTTGTACACGCCAATCTTCCGGAAGACCAACTTTCCGGCTTGCAGGACAATAACTTATACGTCTTTTTGCGGCTCGGCTCGGATTACAAAAATAATTATTATGAGTATGAAGTTCCGCTGAAACTCACTGCGCAGGGCAACTATAGTGGCAACAGCAATTCCGACCGCGAAATCGTTTGGCCCAATATGCTTGATTTTCCGTTTGAAGTGTTGACCAATTTGAAGCTCAACCGCAACAAAGCCAAGCGACAGGCGGGGGCAACAGTGTCATACACCAAGCCGTATTCGGAGTACGACCCGCAACAGCCGAATAATAAAATTACCGTGCAGGGCAATCCAACATTGTCTGAAATCAAGGTCATCATGATTGGTGTGCGCAACGAATCGGGCATACAGGCTGCCTCTGCGGAGGTGTGGGTGGACGAGATGCGGTTGACCGAATTTAACGAGGACGGCGGTTGGGCGGGCAATGTCAATGCCTACGTGGCAGTGTCCGATTTGGGTTCGGTGAATTTTGCGGGGCGGATGCAAACGGCAGGCTTCGGAAGCCTCGACCAGGGTGTGATGGAACGCAACTTGGACGATTCGCACGATTACAGCATATCTACACAAGTTGAGTTTGGTAAGTTCTTCCCTGAAAAAGCCAAACTTACTGCGCCCGTTTCCTATTCATATCGCAAAGAAACCGTTAGCCCCAAATACAACCCATTAGACCAGGATGTGCTGCTGCAAGATGCGTTGGATGCGGCAGGCAGTCAGGCAGAGCGGGATTCCATCAGCAATTTTGCGGTGGATATAACTACCAATCGCTCATTTTCCATTAACGGACTGCGCACGGGCATTGCCGGCAAAACGCCGATGCCTTACGACCCCGCCAATTTCTCGTTCAGTTATGCCTGGTCGGAAAATTATATTCGCAATGCCTCTACGGAATACGACCTGCAGACCAGCCACCAGTTTCTCGTGGGTTACACGTATGCCCCGATGTTTAAGCCCTTGACACCGTTGGGGATTGGATATTTACCCAAAAGTATTGCGCTCAATTCGGATATTAACCGCCGTTATTATGAATTGCAGTTGCGCGATTTGGGCAGTTTGAGTGAAAATATGATTCCGGTGTCGTTCCGCGAAGATTTTTATTGGAAGCGCAGTACAAATGTCGCTTGGGATTTGACGAAAAATTTGACTTTCACGTTTAACAACGCTACGAATGCCCGCATTGAAGCCCCTCACGTGCAGGTAAACAAAAAACTCAACATGGACGATTACGAACTGTGGAAAGACTCCGTGTGGCAAAGTATCCGCGATTTTGGTACGCCGATGGACTATAATCAGCAGTTTACGGCGACCTATAACATCCCGTTCAAAATGGTGCCGGGATTGGATTTTTTGACCGGAAATTTGACGTATCAGGCACGTTACGATTGGCACCGTGGAGCTTCAAACCTCTTGGAAGGCGTGGAATTGGGCAATCAAATTTCCAATGAGCGAACGATGGGCTTGGAAAATTTAGGCATCAATCTGCTGAGCCTTTACAACAAAAGCAAATTTTTGGAAGCCGCCAACAAGCGTTATGGCGCATTGGCACGCAACTCAAAAGCCACATCCAACCGCCGCCAACAGCAGAAAAAGAAAGATGAAAAGAAAAATACTTCGGAGGATGCCTTGTGGTACAGGATTGCGTTAGTGCCGGCACGCGCCTTGATGATGGTGCGCAACATTGGTTTTTCCTACACGCACACGCAAGGGCTGATGGTTCCGAATTTTCGTCCGGAAGTGGGTGATTTCTTCGGGCAGGGTTCAACGCCGATGGGAAGTGCCCCCGGATGGGATTTTGCGTTCGGACTCACGGGCGAAGGCTACTTGGGAACAGCCAGCGACAAGGGTTGGTTAATCAAAAACGAGGAAGTCAACATCACGCCCGCCATGTTGAATTTATCGCAAACGCTTCGCATAACGGCGACTGTGGAGCCTGCTGTCGGATTTAAAATCGACTTGAACGCCGACCGCACAAAAACCGACCGCTCCGACATTTATTATATGTATGAGGGTAGCCCCAAACGCTTTTCAGGCAATTTCAGTATGACCACGGTGGGGCTGTTGGGCGGAAATTCGGACAAGGCATTTAGTGAGTTTTTGGCAAATCGCGGCGTGGTGGCTGCCCGCTTGGAACGACAATATGCCGGTGTGAACTATCCTGATGCCGGATTTTTGCAAGGCACCGGTGTTGCCGGTCAGCCTTACGGTGGCGGAGAGGTCAATGAAAATTCTTCGGATGTGTTAATACCTTCATTCATAGCGGCTTATACGGGTGGAAATGTACACAAGATGGACTTGGACTTCTTCCCGTCCTTGCTTCGCCTGTTGCCTAACTGGACAGCCTCTTACGATGGATTGATACAACTGCCGTTTATGCAGCCGTATTTCAAGACGTTCACTATCAATCACGGCTACAAGAGCAATTATGCGGTGGGTGCTTTCAATTCGTACACCAACTGGGTGGATGCGGGCAATGGCTTGGGCTTTTCCAAAAATGTGACCACCGACAGCCCAATACCGTCCTCGGCTTACGATGTGACGGCGGTGAGCATCACAGAGGCGTTTGACCCGCTGATTGGTGCCAACACAACGCTGATGAACAATATGTCGCTGAAATTGGCATACAAAACATCGCGCAACCTCAACCTCAACATCTCGTCTTACCAAATAGTGGAGGCGAGCACGACCGATGTCACCGCAGGCATCGGCTACCGCATCGAAAATTTTAATAAAGTGCTACACCTGCCCCAAACGGGAAGCGCAAACATGAACAACGACCTCAAAATAGCAGCCGATGTCTCGTTCCGAAAAACACAAAGCCTGATTCGCAAAATTCAGGAAGCCCTCACACAACCCGTGAGCGGCGACCAGCAAACCACCATCAAATTCACCGCCGACTACGCCCTAAGCCACATGATAGTAACGCAAGTCTATTTCGACATGCAAATAAGCGACCCGCTGGTATCCTCAACAGCCTATCCGCTGACAAAGACTTCAGCAGGAATTAATGTGAAGATTAGTTTGGGGAGGTGATTTTTTGATGCGGTTGTCCGAAAATAGATTAAAATAAATTTTGTCAATTCAAAACAAAAGTGTAATTTTGCATTTCAATTTGATATAACCGCTAAAAAAGCGGTTTTGAAATATAAAAACAATGACGCAAAATAATTTTGTAAGATATCTTGAAGAAGAAGAAATTTCAATTTTTGAAATTCAAAATCTGAAAAACACGCTTGATTTAGGCAATCGGAAAATCAATGAAATTGTCGAAAATCTTGTTGCTAAAGGATTTTTATCTCGTATTGAACGAGGAAAATATTGTCGTGCCAATTTTCGAGACGAAAATGTGATTGGCACTTTTCTTGCAAAAGAAAGTGCAGTTGCTTATTGGTCGGCATTGAATTTGCACGGACTTACCGAACAATTTCCGAACAAAATTTTTATTCAAACCACCCAACTCAAAAAAGAGGTGGAATTTGCAGAAACAAGTTATCAATTCATTAAAATTCAGACAAATAAGAGAGCCGGAATTATTTTTAACGGTTACGGAAATTACAAATACCCAATCACGGATATTGAGAAAACGATTGTGGATTGTTTCGATTTACCGCAATACAGCGGTGGGTTTGCAGAATTAATTCGTGCGTTTAATCAAGCAAAATTAAGCGCTAAAAAATTAAGTAACTATTGCAATGCTGTTGATAATATCGCTGTCATTAAGCGACTTGGATTTTTGGCTGAATTGTTTGAAAAGAAAAATTTAAGCAGTTTTGTGAAATTTGCCCGTTCAAAAGTCAATCGCAGTTATAATTTGTTTGACATTTTTGGCGAAAGCACAGGTGAGTCGAACAGTGACTGGTATTTGCGAATGAATTTATCGAAAGAAAACATATTGGGAATTGTACAAAATCAATATTGATATGATAAGCAAAAACGAAATAAACAGATTGGCACAAGAGCAAAAAGTCCGCACAGCAACTATTGATAAAGATTGGGTGTTAGGGCATTTCATTGACGCAATTTACACACTACCGGAATGTCGTAACAGTCTAATTTTCAAAGGTGGAACTTGTTTGAAAAAGTGCCGTTTTCCCGACTATAGATTTTCGGAAGACCTTGATTTTACAGTTACAAACGAAAATTTTGTGTTTGATATGAAAACGCTGAAAAAGATTGTTGAGTTGGTAGCAGAACGGACTGAAATGCTTTTGCGTATTCAATCGCTTGAAAATTTGCAGTTTAATAATCAAATAACAGGTTATTGTGCTAAAATAAAATTTTGGGGAGCCGACCACAGCAAAAAGCAGCAACCGCCGGAACCAAATCGTTGGCAGACCGGCATAAAAATTGAGATAATTTTGTACGAAAAAATGATTTTCACACCCGAAATTGCAAATATCACTCATAATTACAGCGACAAACTGACTGAAAACGCACAAAACATTCCGATTTACAGCATTAACGAAGTGCTTGCAGAAAAAATCAGGGCATTAATACAGCGTTCTTATACCGCGCCGAGAGATTATTTTGATATTTGGTATTTGAGCAAACATATCAAAAATATTGATTGGTTGGAAGTTATAAAAGGCTTTTACAAAAAGATTGAGTATAAAAATTTGCAATTTTCAGGAATAGAACAGTTAATCAATGCACGCAACGACAAAATTCTCAAATCCGCTTGGAAAAATAGCTTGGAGCACCAAATAGAAAGTGGAAAACTACCTGAATATGAAATAGTTAGAGACGATTTAAAAGTGTTGTTAGAAAAAATATTTTAAGGTCAGTGAAATGCACCGCTCCTCCTCGTTTTCAGGCTTTCACCCCGAAAAAACAACAAAATTAACAAACATTAACACAATAAAGTGTTAAACT
>BNTU01000103.1 GCA_025996835.1 Bacteroidia bacterium | reverse complement strand
TCGTTTCTCGGCTGGGCGGAAGGCAAAACGATTGCCGCCGGTAGTTCCGGTGCTAAAAAATTTACCGCGCAGTGGACAACTGCGCCTTACAACATTACGTACGCTAATCTGAAAGGTGCAACTAACAGCAACCCAACAACTTATACGGCAGAAACGACGATTACATTAGTCAATCCGGGTGCCATAACGGGTTATGCTTTTGACGGCTGGGCGGAGGGCAACACCATAGCGGCAAGCAGCACGGGCGACAAAACTTTTACCGCGAAGTGGACTTTGACTCCCTACACCATCACCTATTATGCCAATGGCGGTGACGGCGCATCCAATCAAACGTACACCATTGAGGATGCCAACATCACGCTGCCCACACCCACCAAAGTAGGGTATACTTTTGCCGGCTGGTATGCCAACAGTGACCTCTCAACAGGCGGGGCAGTTAAAAAGATGCCCAACAACAGCACCGGCAATGTGGAGTTTTGGGCGAAATGGAGCATATCATCCTATTCCATTTCCTACGCTAACCTGAAGGGTGCAACACACAGCAATCCAAAAACTTATACGGCTGCGGACGCCATCACCCTGCTCAATCCGGGCGCACGAACCGGGTTTAATTTTTACGGCTGGGCGGAGGGCAACACCATCTCGGCAGGCAGCACCGGCGACAAAACCTTTACCGCACGTTGGGCGGCTATCGGATACCCCATCACTTATGTGCTGAACGGCGGCACGAATAATGCCGGCAACCCATCCAGTTATACCATCGAAGGTGCGGCTATCGCCTTGAAAGCACCCTCCAAAGCGGGTTATTCTTTTGTCGGATGGGCAGAAGGCTCTACCATACCGGCAGGCAGCACGGGCAACAAAACATTTACCGCACAGTGGAAGATAAAAGAAGAGGACGAAATACCCGTAATACCCGAAATACCCAACACACCGGATGAAACGCCACCTGCGGCAACACCCACCACAACAACACCCACCACAACAACACCCACCACAACAACACCTGCGGCAACACCCACCACAACGCCACCGCCCACCACACCGGAACAGGCTAAACAGCAACAGTCGAAAGCACAAACACAGCAATCGCAACAGCAGCAGTCGCAAGCACAAACACAACAAACACAACCACAACAGTCGCAACCGCAACAGAAGTCCTCCGCCGAATTGATTTTGCTGCACCAGTTGAACGCACAACTGCAACAGATGCAGCAACAGCAGGGTGGGGAGCAAACGGAACTGTCGCTGTCACAACCGCAAGCATTCGCCGAATGGGGTGCCCATGTGAATTTTGGACTTTCCTTGTTTCAATTTGGTGAGATGGATGCCGACGTAAAAGGACAGGCAGGAACAGGCAGTATTGCCGGTAATATAGGTGCCGATTATTATCAGTTCTTCTCACCCAATATTGCCGTTGCTGTGGGGGTAGAATTGAGTATGTGTAGTTCGCCGGATGTTTCCGGTGCGTTTGAAGCAGAAACTTTACCGCCAACGAGTTTGCAGGGTAAAAAAGATTCGCAGGGGCGCGACATTCCGTTTGTGCGCCATGTCGAATACAGCGATATATCAGGCTCACAAATGCTTCTCTTTTTGCAACCCTCGCTGATGCTTTCTGTGCAGGTGCCGGTTACTGAAAATGGCTTCTTGTATCTGGGTGCCGGAATAAAATTCGGCATACCGCTTTCTGTGGTTTCTGCCGGTACTCAAAAAACGATTTGGGGCTATTCGGACTATACGGGTCAAAAATACGAAGATATAGAGAAAGTGGGATTTAGTACAGCACCTGCCGCACAGGAATTTAAAATGGCCAACACGGTTATTCCCGCTTTCGAACTCGGTCTGAAGTGGGCGAAGGATTTAGAAAGTGCTCTCTATACCGGTCTTTATATGGATTTGAATTTTTCTATCGGGGTGAAGGCGACGCTCACGTTCGGCATCAAGTCGCCCATAAAGTTGGTAACATCGCCGGGTGCACGAATTGTTACTAAGCAAAAAAGTGTTAACGAACAGCAAAATGATGTTGATAAAGAATAAAATAATGTTAATTTTAAACAAATGTGTTGTGTGTTTAAAAAAAAAGACGTAATTTTGCACGTTCAATGGGCGTTGTCTTTTTTCATCGTCATTGCAGGCTGAATATAAAAAAAATAAATAAGAATATGAACAAAAATTACATGGTTATGAACAGGTTAAGAAGATTATTGGTTGTGTGCTTGCTATTCGCCGGCACAACTTTGCAGGCTACAGCAGATATTCGGTATGTAAAGCCGAGTGGTATAGGTACAGGAGATTCGTGGGCAACTGCTACGGGCGATTTGCAGTCGGCAATTGACAATGCCGCTGAAGGAGATGAAATTTGGGTAGCCAAAGGCACCTATAAGCCCAATCATCCTGCTAATGACCTAACAACGATATCATCGTCTAACCGCGATAATGCCTTTGTGATGAAAGCAAACGTGCAGATTTTTGGCGGTTTTGAGGGCACTGAGTCTTCGCGTGACAACCGCGATTGGACAACCAACGTTACGACCCTCAGCGGTGATATAGTACCAGACGCCACTAACAAGCACCTAAATAGTGCTTACCACGTTGTGATTGCGGCAGGTGCTCTCGGCTCAGCTTGCTTGGACGGCTTCACTATCACCGGAGGATATGCAAACGAAATAGGTGGTAGTATTGACGTAAATTTAAAAAGTATTAGCAAACAAAATGGCGGCGGTGTCTATATTATCAATTCTGATATTGCCCTTGCCAACCTCATTATTGACGGAAATACGGCGGAGACCAGTGGTGCCGGTGTTTATAATTGGTCAAATACCGAAGCTTCTCCTACTTTGAAGAACGTTACTATCAGTAATAATACGGCAGAAGCGCCAGATAGTCACGGCGGCGGTTTCTACAATTGGTATTCTTCTCCCCTTTTGGTCAATGTTGCTATCATCGGAAATTCCGCTGACTACTCCGGTGGCGGATTTTATAGTTATAGTAGTTCTGATCCTGTTTTTGTCAATGTTACTATCAGTGGCAATACGGCAGCGAACGGCGGTGGTGTCTATATTAATGATACGGCTAGTCCGGAATATTACAATACGATTATCTGGGGTAATACCGGAGGCAATGTGGTTGAAGTCGGTGCCGTTTCCAGCAAATATCAAAACTGCCTCGTGCAGGGTCTCAATCCTGCCGGTGCGGGCAACTTGGATGGCTTCGCCAGCAACCCGCAATTTTCCGCAGATTATCATCTGGGAGAGGGTAGCTCAGCTATTGATAAAGGTAGCGAGACGCTTTACACAACCATAGGCCGCGGTGTGAAAACTCCTGCGGAAAAAGACGTGGAGGGTGGTTTGCGCTTTGTCTGCGGTATTGATATGGGAGCATACGAAGCCATTTCTACTATAGAACCCAGCGCACTATCCGGTGGCAGGTATAAGGGCGATAGTTACAATGAGCGATTGACTATTACTCCAAGCAGAACAGGAGACATTACTTGGGAAGTAGATCCTGCTCTGCCCCCCGGTTTGTCTTTGGATGCTGCTACCGGTGTCATTTCCGGTACGCCTACAAAGGCGGGGGATTATTCGTTCACCATTAGCACACTCTGTGGTGCTGTCAGTAAAGAGTTTGCTATTCATGTAGATAAAGCAAGGGTTGATGTAATTTGGGAAGACACAGAATTGGTTTACGCGGCTGCACCGCTGAAGCCGACAGTCAAAGCAACAGGCGTTGAGGACGATGGTGAGCTTTCTCTCATTCTCACGGTGGACGGCGAGCCAACCCGAACCAATAAAGGGACGTACACCGCGACCGCAGAATTGGATGACAGCGAACTCAGTAATAATTACGAGTTGAACAATCCGGAGCATGAATTTAACATCACTCCGGTACCGTTTAGGGTGGAGTGGAGCAACACAGAATTGATTTACACGGGCGCACTGCAGAAACCGGTTGCCGCCGCAACAGGCTTAGGCTCGGATGGTGAGCTTTTTCCCACGGTGAGTGGTGGAGGAACCATTGCAGGGACGCACTCCGCGACTGCAAGTTTGGAGGATGCCATCCCCTATAATAATTACACGCTGACCAATCCGGATACCACATTTGTAATTGCTCCGGATACCGTTACGGTGACGCCGACTAAACTTAGCAAAACTTACGGAGAAGCAGACCCACCATTCACTTATAGTTTCGTCATCGACCCGCTTTTCCCCGACCCCGACAACAAATTCACAGGCTTGCTTTCTCGCGTTGAAGGCGAGAATGTGGGGACGTATGCTATTAAGCAGTACAATTTGAGTGCAGGTAACAATTATGCTATCAAGTTTGTAGAAGATACATTGACGATTACCCCCAAAAGCATTACTTCCCTTTCCGTGACGGTTGCCGACATTGACGACCAAACATATAAAGGCAGTGCGATTGAGTTTCTGCCGGTGCTTAAAGACGGCGAGAATAAGCTTGTCGAAGGTACCGACTACACATTGAGTTATGATAACAACATTAACAAAGGTACTGCTGCGATTACCATTACCGGTCAGAATAATTATAAAGACTACCGAACTCAAAACTTTACCATTATTCCGGCATCGGTGCCCGTAGAGTGGGGCAACACAGAATTGACTTACACTGACTCACCACAAACACCAACTCCCACCGTACACGGCTTAGGCTCCGATGGTAACTTGGCTCTTACGTCTGTGGGAGGCGCACAGACTAATGTAGCAGATACTTCTTACACGGCTACTGTTGGTTTGCTGCCGTTTGACAGCAAGAATGAAAATTACACGCTGAGCAATCCGACTACGACATTTAAGATTGTTCCGGCTCCGGTACCGGTCGAGTGGCGCAACACAGAAGTTATCTACACGGGTAATTCGCAGATACCGGCTGCCTCCGCAAGCGGTTTGGACGGGACATCTCTCGCTCTCACGGTTGGCAACGCACAGACAAAGGCAGGGGATTACACCGCTACCGCAAAATTGGATGATAACGCCATCAATAAAAATTATACGTTGCTTAATCCGACAACGCCATTTAAAATAGAGAAAGCAACCGTACAAGTAGAGTGGAGCGGGCAAACCGAATTTCCCTACGATGGCACATCACATATCCCAACTGCCTCTGCAACGGGTTTGGACGGTAGTGCTCTAAAACTCACAACAGCAGGCGGAGAAATCAATGCCGGAGAGCACACCGCACGTGCCGGTTTGGCTAATGTGGACGACATCAACGCTAATTACCAATTAGACCCCTCGACCGTTTCTAAAGCGTTTACGATAACCCCGGCGTCGGCATCGGTAGTGTGGGGTAACACGGCACTGACTTACAACGGTTACGAGCAAGGTCCTACTGCCACTGCTGAGGGCATACCCTCGGATGGTTTGATTCCTCTGACGATAACGGGCAAACAAAAGAATGTCGGTACCGGATATACCGCCAAAGCAGAGAGTGGCAGCAACTATATACTGACCAACGATGAGGCGACTTTCAGCATAGGTGCGGTTGAAGTTTCGGTTGAGTGGAGTGCCACCGCGTTGAAACACACCGGCGAGCCGCAAAAACCGATTGCGCGCATAACGGGCTTGGGTGCGGATGGCACACTACCTTGTGACGTCAGCGGTGAACAAACCGATATAAATACGCCAGAAGTACCCACATATACTGCCACTGCCTCTTTGAGTAACAGCAATTATATACTGACTAACGAAACTACCCTCTTTAAGATAGTTCCGGAGGTGGTCCCGGTAAATGTCGAATGGGCTAATACCGCACTGTTCTACGACGGCGAAGAGCAGGCTCCAACTGCTAACGGCATAAGTTCAAAGGGTGATAATTTATCTCTCGTTGTGAGTGGCGACCAAATCAATGCAGGCTCTTATACCGCAGTCGCCCGCTTGTCTGACGAAGATATTCAAGACTACACTAAAGCCTACACATTAGTTGGTGCGATAAGTACACGTTTTACGATTGCAAAGAAACAGGTGGATGTAGAATGGGATGACGATGATGTTTCATACGATGGCGCACAGCATAAGCCGACTGCCTCCGCAAAGGGTTTGGGTGATGTCTCTTTGAAACTCATAGTGAGCACAGTGGGTGGCGAACCGGTCAACGCAAGAGATGATTACTCCGCGACTGCCGAGTTGGTTGATGACGACATCAACGTTAACTACACGTTGGGCAATACCACCACCACGTTTAAGATAAATCCGGCTCTTCGACCGGTAGAGTGGGGTAATGCCACGTTTGTCTACAATGCTAAACCGCAGGCACCAACCGCCACAATGACAGGCGCAGGTTCGGATGGCACAATAGAGCTTGTGGTGAGCGGCAAAGAAACGAATGCAGGTACCGGATATACAGCCACTGCCACTTCGGATAACACGAATTATGTTTTGGATGGTGAGGAGAAATTATTTGACATAACTCCCGCCGTGGCAGATGTAATATGGGACAACACTCCGCTCATTTACAACGGCACATTGCAGGCACCAACTGCCACGATACTCGGCTTGGGCGCGGATGGCACGATATCACTCACGGTGAGCGGCAAAGAAAAGAATGCCGGTACCGAATATAGAGACACCGCCACGGTTGACAACACCAACTACACGCTGAGCACTGCAACTGCAACAGGCACATTTAGCATACTTCCGTTTGAAATAGCGGTAGAGTGGGGCGACACCCTGCTCACCTACACGGCTGAGCCGCAAGTGCCCACCGCCACGATAACAGGCTTGGGTGACGATGGCACAATAGAACTTTATGTAAGTGGCGAAAGCACAAATGCCGGCTCAGGGTATACCGCTGTTGCCACTTTGGTTGATAACACCAACTACACGCTGAGCAATGTGACAACCACAACCAAATTCGGTATTGCTCCGCTCGCAGTAGCGGTGCTGTGGGGCGACACAGTGTTGACTTATAGAGGCACAGAACTATTGCCAACTGCTACTGCACCGGGTATTGGCAATGATACTATAGCATACGTGGGCAGTCTCCGTCTTCTGATAACAGGCACCGGCGGCAACACAATTGCGGTAGGTACATATAAAGCCATTGCAACATTGGACAATAATAATACCAACAAAAATTATACACTGACCAATGATACAACCACATTTGCAATCAAATATGTGCAAACTATCACTTGGGACCAAGAGTTGGTTGACGCTTTTGGTGGTCGGTATGTCAAGTTGACTGCAATAGCGGTTGACAGTGTCACCGCTGTGCCCAACGACCTGCCGGTGAGATACACTTCGGATAGTCTGCATGTTGCCGAGACTATTTTCACTGACGGTGCCTGGTGGATTAAAACGAAGAAAGTTGGCTCTGCTAATATCACGGCTTGGCAGGATGGTAATGAGACATTTGTTCCGGCGGTGGGCGTTTCAAAAACCATAAAAATTGTTCCCAATGTAACTACTGTTATTGCGGACGAGAAGGTTGTTGTCAGTGCCAAAAATGAAGAAGAGGTTGAGGACGATGACTTGTATATCGCGGCGAAGTATTACACCGATGAGAAAGAACAGGCTGTTCTTAGGCTCGCTCACACAGACTCACTCGCTGTGTTGTATTATGAAGGCGACTCGGTAGCGACAAATGAAATTTCGGTCAACGTTTCCAAGCGTCCTGATATTTACACTGTGCCCTACTCTGTTAGAACGCGCACGGATACTACCGAGCATACTTTGTCGTTAGAGAGACGATTCCTGTTCAGCGATACCGCTATCATAAGCGTCAGATATAACAACACGCTCGTTGTAAACAATAATTTTACAGTGAATTACGGTTATAATTTTATTGATTATCAATGGTATAAAATTGATTCTGTGAGTGCCAATGGTGCCGGGCGAGATACTATTAAATGGACATGGCTTAGTGATATGCAGTTCTATTCGGCAGGCGAAAACGGGGAAGAACTGGATACATGTGCTTTGTATGCGGTAACACTTACCTCACAAGATGACAATGGGAAACTCAAAATAATGCACATTGCGCCCGGAAAGGTCAAATTGAACGAAGCGTTCTCGAAAAAAATGGCAGGTGCCAGAAGAGAATTGAACGTTTATCCCAATCCGATTGTCAAAGGTGCGAAAATAACCATCAAAGATATGCCCGATGCCACTATCATACAAATGTTTGATAGCGATGGCAAAAAAATCAAAGAGGAAACGGCAGGGGCGTTATACGCACCCAGCACAACAGGCGTGTTTGTTATAAGAGCAGGCTATGGGGCAGCTACTTTGATAGTGCAGTGATTTTAGTTATGAGTTATGAGTTATGAGTTATGAGTGTCGATGGATTGAGCGGTTTTTGTTGATATTGGTTGTTTTGGGCTTTGCTTGTACGGTGATGGCTCAGCGGACAGTGCCGAGGAGGTCTGTTCCACGACGACAGCCTGCCGAAGTGCAGAAAACAACAACAACGCCAACAACAACAACGCCAACAACAACAACACCGGCAACAACAGCACCGGCAACAACAAAACCGCCAACGACAGCACCGGCAAAACCGAACTCAGTACAAAAAGATGGGCAGCCCTCTGTGCAAAAAGCAGGGCTGCCCTCTGTACAAAAAGCACGGACGGATTCAACACAAAAAGCGCGGCAACCGGCGACCGTAAAAAAAAGCGGGCAGAACGCAGCACGATTTGAGGAGCTGGTTCTGCCGGCTCCAATACGGAGTGCTGAGGCGGATTCTATTGCTGAGGCGGATTCCATCAGACGGCTTAGAAAGGCTTATCAGTTTTCCGTTCCGCTTACATTGGGGGTTACGATGAACAGTGCACCTGTTGCTGAAGGGGTTAGTCATCAGCCTGCGCTTGGATATGGTGTTGGTTTGGACTTTACCTATTTCATCGATCAGAGATTTGGAGTTACAACCGGAATTGGTGCCGATTTTTTTACGCACAATTACAGTTTGTCGAAGTTCGGCGAAAAAGGGATTCCTGCCGAGGATGCGCAAGGCATCCCTTTTAAATTTAAATATACGGCTTTCGGCTACACCGAACAGCAGAATGGCATGCTGCTCACTATCCCCTTGCGACTGCAGTACGAAACAAGCAAATTTTATGCTGCCATCGGCGGAAAGATAGGCATACCAATCACTGCCCACTATGAAAGTAAATTGGACAGCTTAAAAACGGCCGGCTATTTTGAGAATGAGCAGGTATGGTTTGGTGATCCTGATGAGGAAACGCACCTAAATTTTGGTTTTGGTAGATACCCAAACAACAGGAATTTTCCAATGTCTTTGAACAGCTCCAAAGATTTGCAATTCAACCCCGCCTTTTTTGTTACTGCCGAAGTGGGTGTGAAGTGGATATTGAAACTGCGGCAAATGTCGCTCTACACGGGTGCATATATCGAATATGGTCTAAATGACATCCACAAAGTTGTCAATCAGCCGAATATTATGTACGATGGTGGTAGCGGTCTACCTGTCCGTTATGATATATATAGTGCATTGTCGTCCGGCGCAGGTAATGAGCGGTGGTTGGTTGACAAAGACAACCAGGTTAACGGCGCATTTGTGGACAAAGTGAAGCCGCTATATGTGGGTGTGAAGGTGGCTTTGTCGATTGAACACTATATACATGACCCGAATATACGACTTCGATCGCGCTATGAGCCTGTGTCTGTCCCGCGAGGCACAGCATCTCAGCCGAGTGAAAATGCCTTTGCCAAAGACCCTGTTACTACAAATGTACAACGTTTACAGGTAATCAATCAGTTGCAACGGTCAATGACTAATTCCGAGTTAGGTTTCGCTTTCGGCAAGTCGGATTTAAGTGAAAACGGGCGAAAAACATTGGACAGAAAAATACGCTTGTTGCAATCGTGGCCCGACATAGCCATACGAATTGAAGGACATACCGACGACATTGGCACGGATGAAGAAAACATCCTTCTCGGACAACAGCGCGCAGACGCAGTGAGTGACTACATGGTAAAAAATGGCGTAGACAAAAGAAGAATACGCAGGGTTGTCAGCAAAGGCGAATCGCAACCGGCAGTCCCCAACAACAGCGAAGAAAACCGCGCACAAAATCGCCGAGTGCAGATTATAGTATTGGAAAGTTGGTCAGAAGAATAGCAGTTATCAGTTACCAGTTACCAGTTACCAATAACTCATAACCTCTAACTCATAACTCATAAATCCTAACTCATGGTTAATATTACTGCACTATCAAAGTAGCTGCCCCATAGCCTGCTCTTATAACAAACACGCCTGT
>BNTU01000102.1 GCA_025996835.1 Bacteroidia bacterium | reverse complement strand
CCAAGGCAGTAGTAGCATCAACCTGACAGGCTTCCCCAATGGTCTATATATCCTGCGCATAGGCGAACAGAGCGTGAAAGTGGTGAAGAAATAATAGTTATAGAAGAAACAAAATGAAAAAAAATATAAAAAAAACATTATTACTTATAGCACTCGCATGGATTGCGTGCAGCACAGCGCTGGCGGTGTTATAGACCCTTATTTCCGCGCCTTTGGCGTTGACTATGTTGAGTTCGCCCCGGGTGGGGTTGGGATATACTTGCAGGACGGTGGTGTGCCGCGAATTGGGAATGACTAACGGAAAGACAGGGGTTGAAGCGGTAGTTTGCCACTTGGCATAAAGCACGCAGTCGGCTGTTACCCTGTCTTCTGTAAAAATCCATTCCTGTGTGCACCCGGCGTTCTTATACCAGCCTTTAAAGTTGAAGTTCGTGCGGGACGGATTGATGCTCGGCTTCGTTACTCTCTCGCCTTTCTTGAGGCGGATTTCATCCGCTCCTTCCAGGCTTCCTCCGCGTGCATCGAACGTTACCGTCACATATTCTGTCCACTTGGCATAAAGCGTGATGCTGACTTCTGCCCTGTCGCGCACAAAATCCCACTTCGTGGTGTAGTCTTGGTCCACATACCAGCCCTCAAAGGCTGACTCAAAAAATTCCGGGTCGGGCGTCGGCTTTGTAACAGCAGTGCCCACCAATGGCATTTGTGACGGAATGAAAACGCCGTTGTTGGGTTCAAATTTGACCAAACAATAGCCATCCGTAATAAGACCATCAAGATTTGTAGCACGACCAAACTCCTGCCACATCGGAGCAGCATCGTAGACGTCTTTTCTTCCAACGCCAACGTTAAGGGTGGCATGGCGGATTGTAGGGAGGTCAAAGACATTGAGACCGGCGATATTTTGTGGTGCTTGCGCATAATTATAGACCGATCTCAGGTTGTCGCACCCCATAAACGCTTCCCTCTCAATGGTTAACACACTGCTCGGGATAGCCAGTTCGTACAAATGGCTGCAATCCTTAAACGTACCTATTCCAATTCGCGTTACGGTGCTTGGGATGGCAACGGAGGTGCAGGCGGATAAGCCGTTAAAGGCATTGTCGCCGAGCGTGGTGATACCTTCGGAGATGACCACCATCGTCACATCGCCTTTGACCGCTTCCCACCGGCTGTCTGTGGACGCCCAACTCAGCATCGGTCCCGAACCGGTGACGGTCAGGATGTCATACTCATCCAAATCGGCATATACGGTGTTGGTGAGTTTCCACCGTTGCACCACCCTGACTTCAAATTCTACCTTCTTTCTGCCATTGGTTTCGTCTGTTGCAACAGCCGTAACGATGGTTTTGCCTGCCTTCTTTGCCGTTACCAAACCGTCGGCATCGACTGTTGCAATGCTTGGGTCGGCACTGCTCCACCGGATGGTGGGGATGGTGGCATTGGTGGGCGTGAGGGTTACTTCCAACAGCTTCGTTTCAACATCGTTGCTGATGGCGAGTGTGATACTCTTGGACGATTTATTCGTCAGGCTCACTACCGGAAAAAGCCACTTCGCATATAAATTGATGTCTTCATCCACTGCTATCGTGTCATGGTCATGATACACCACCGGTAGGCTCGGGTGTCCAACTGCCCAACCAATAAAGCGTGCGCCTACCGCTCCGTAGAAGACATTCCAGTCTAAGGCTACCTTTTTGCCGACTCGTTTTGTCTGCGAGCGTTGGGCATCGGGCGAGTCACTCCCATCGTTGCTGAAAAAGGTGATTGTGATATAGTCGGCATCGGCATCACTGTCATCTGAGTTGCGCAATTGCGCAATGCCGCCGAATGCCGGTGCCGGTGTCTGCGCCACCGCTGTGTTGCACGCAATCCATACGAGTACTGTAAGTAATAATGTTCTTTTCATATCATAACTTGTTTATAATTTATTTACAACTTACGAACAACTTGTTTACAACTTGTTCATAACTTTTATATCCGGCGGCAAAGGTACAACATAATTTTTTGATTAGCAAGAAAAAGAGAAAAAAAATTTGCCGGAATGTTAATGTTTGTGAAAATACAGGGATAATCGGGGATAAGTTGGACTTTCAACTACAGTCAGGCACCACCACCCGTCCCTCCCCCGCATTCCCTTTGCTTGCTAACGATTTTATTCCTACCTTTGTGCCGCTTTTAGGAAAAAAAAATGGAGCCGATACTCATACTTAAAAAATACTATCCGGAGGGCAGTCAGGCGTATGACCGCATGCTGACGCATTGTTTGTCGGTGGCTTATAAGGCGTTGGCTATCGTGGAGGCGCATCCTGAATTGGTGGTGGACAAAATTTTTGTCTATGAGGCGGCTTTGCTGCACGACATCGGGGCGTTTTTGACGAATGCGCCAAGCATCGGCTGCCACGGAGAACATCCCTACATTGAGCACGGGCGGTTGGGTGCCGAATTGATGCGCCGTGAGGGGTTTGAAAAGCATGCGCGGGTATGCGAACGGCACACCGGAACGGGTATTTCGCTGCCCGAAGGCGATTTTTTTCCTGAAACAGTAGAAGAAAAACTGATTTGCTATGCCGATACTTTCTTTTCAAAAACCCGTTTGGATGAAGAAAAAACGGTGGAGCAGGTCAAAACGCAACTCG
Source organism: Bacteroidia bacterium (assembly GCA_025996835.1). Taxonomy (GTDB): domain Bacteria; phylum Bacteroidota; class Bacteroidia; order Bacteroidales; family Azobacteroidaceae; genus Azobacteroides. The sequence continues at coordinate 7,718 of BNTU01000102.1, read as the reverse complement.
CAAAATACGGTGAAGATTCGGTTGCCCGCTTTGAGGAGATGCATAAACTTTTTAAATGCCATTGCGGGCTTGACCCGCAATCTCATGAAGATGAAAATTAAAATCCGGATTCGGTCGTTTTTGTTGTTTTGTATGGCATCTTGTGCTACGCAAGGGCTTTTTGCGCAGGATACAGTTACCAGTTACCAGTTACCAGTGACCAGTGACCGGTTACCGGTTACCGGTTACCGGTTACCGGTTTCCGACACTATTCCTGAAATGGCTGTGGATACTCTTCGGGTGAGTGCTGATAGTCTTCAGGTGGATACGGTGCCTGCCCGTGCGAGCTCTTCTGCTATTGATGCGCCTGTGGAGTATACTGCCAAAGATTCTACTGTGATGTTGCTGAGGGGTGGCAATCGCATTTTTTTGTATGGCGAAGCCACCGTGCTCTATACCAACTTGGATTTGGCGGCGGCAAACATCGTTGTGGATGCCGACAGCAGCATTATTACTGCCACGAGCGACATTGATTCGCTGGGTCAGGAGTTTGGCTATCCGAGTTTCAAGGAGGGCGATACGCAATATGAATTTCGCAAAGCCCGTTACAATTTCAAGACGAAAAAACTGTCCAGCACCGATATTATCACCAATCAGGGGGATGGGTATGTCACGGCGGCTCGTGCCAAGAAAATGTCCGGTGATGAGATGTTTATGGTGGACGGGAGGTTCACAACCTGCGACGAGCACGACGACCCGCATTACTATTTTCACATGACGAAGGCGATGGTGGAGCCGGGCAAGCGCACGGTGTTTGGACCTACTTATTTGGTGATGGAGGGCGTGCCGCTGCCCCTTGCCGTGCCGTTCGGTTTTTTCCCGTTTACCAAAGACTACTCCTCCGGCGTGATTATGCCCACGTATGCCGATGAGATGGCGCGCGGTTTTGGTCTGCGCGATGGCGGCTATTATTTTGCCATTAGCGATTATATCGATTTGGCTGTGACGGGCGAATACTTCACGCGCGGGTCGTGGGGGCTGAATGCGGTTTCCAACTACCGCAAACGCTACAAATATTCGGGCAATCTTCAAAGCAGTTATTTAGTTACCATCACGGGCGAAAAAGAGGATATAGATTACTCTGAGGCAACCGATTTTCGACTGTCGTGGACGCATACGCAAGACCCCAAAGCCAATCCTTTCGGCACATTTTCTGCCAGCGTCAATTATTCGACCAGTTCCTACAACCGCAATCAGTTAAACGGCTTAGCCAATGGCGATTATACGCAAAATACCAAGTCGTCCACTGTCAATTACAGTTACCGACCGCCCAACAGTGTGTTTTCGTTCAGTGCCAACGCTTCGCTCAACCAGGTGTCGCGCGACACGACATTGAGTGTTACATTTCCTAATTTTTCTGCCAATATGCGCGACATTTATCCGTTTCGGCGCAAAGAGCAAATCGGCGAGAGTCGCTGGTACGAAAACATCCGCATGAGCTATTCAGGAAGTTTCACCAACAGCATTTCCAATGTGAAAGAGTATCAGTTTATGGAGAAAAATGTGCTCAAAGATTGGAACAACAGTGCCCGCCACAGCATCCCTATCAGTGCTTCGTTCAATGCCTTTAAAGCGATAACTATCACTCCATCAATCAATTACAATGAGCGGTGGGTGTTTCGGGAAATCACACAGGGCTATAACCCGGAGATGAGGCGTGTGATGGCTGTGGACACGGCAACCACGTTTCACCGCATCTATGACTACAGTGCCAGCGTGAGTGCCAACACTAAGATTTACGGGATGTTTCAGTTTGCGCGATTTTGGGGCAAATGGGCAGAGAAAACGCAGATACGGCACGTCATGACCCCAAGTATCAGCCTCAGCGGGTCGCCCGACTTTTCCACCGACGATTACGGGCACTATCGCACGTTTACCTATTACAACTCCAACAAAAATGGTGCTCAAGGTGGCTTAGATACAGTGCGCTACTCCCCTTATGGCTTCTCCGGCGGGGGCAAATCGGGAACGCTCAGCTTCGCTCTCGACAACAATGTGGAGATAAAAACCCCCATCGCCGGCACCGATTCCACGCGAAAAACCAGCCTGATAGACAACCTGAACCTCGGCACAAGTTACAATATGCTTGCCGATTCGCTGAACTGGTCGGATTTGCGCGCCTCGTTGCGGGTGAAACTGTTTGGCTCCACCATCAGTCTGCAAGGCTCATTTGAAATGTACAGATATGGTGAAAACGGTCAGCGAATCAACCAATTACGCCTCCAGACAGGCGGCTTCCCGCGTTTGAAATCCACAGGCACCTCTTTTTCATACACTTTCAACAATGCCACCATCACCCAAATACGCAATTTTTTTCAAAAAGAAGAAACAACGGACGAAACCCCCGCTGCTCCGGGCGACAATCCGGAAGCAGGCGATGCAACCGACAGCGAGTCGGCAACACCGGGACAACAATCGGAAAAGGCGGAATCCAAATCGCTGCGCGGCAAAAAAAAATCGGACGACACGTTCGACGACGATGGCTACTATGTGAACGGTGTGCCGTGGAGTTTGAGTCTCAATTTCTCGTTGAACATGAGCCAGGATATGCAACATTTTGACAAAGTAACACGCGAATATCCATACATGTACACCAAGTCGCTGGGCGTGTCGGGCAATATCAGCCCCACGAAAAACTGGAGTATCAGCATGTCCACCACTTACGACTTCGACCAAAAGAAATTTGCCACAATGAACTGCAACATCACCCGCAAAATGCACTGCTGGAACATGACAGCCAGCTTCATCCCCATCGGTCCATACCAATATTACAGTTTCACAATAGCCATAAGCTCGGCCATCTTGCAAGACATCAAATACACCCAAAGCAGCAATTACCGCGACGCCGGTGCGTGGGGGGAATGAGGGTGAGGGGTAGGATGGGGTGCCATTGGCTACTGAGCATTTATGATTTTTTTCACTTCTTCAATGCTCAAATCAATAATATCGGCTATCTCAACGACATTCATACCACGTTGGGCTAACTTGATGGCATATTTTACAGTCGCTCTTTTTTCGCCTCTTTTCTCGCCTCTTTTTTCGCCAATGATAATTCCTCTTTTTTCGCCTCTTTTTTCGCCAATGGCAATTCCTTTGCCCTCGCCTTCCCTCCTTGCGAAGTTCATGCCACTGGTATAGTCTGACAGTGCCATTTCACGCATTCTGTACTCCCAAAGACTTCCCTTGTCTTGCGCCACGAAAGATATCCTTTCTTGTGCTTTTTGTATTGCCGTATCCATATTTATTACCTCCTCTAAAATTATGTTGTTTGTATTTTTATCAAAAAAAGTAAGCCAACGATGAAGGGGATTATTCAGAATATCCTTCTCCGCCAGACATCTGAATTTCACCATGTCTATGAAATGTATTTCCAGTGCATCGCTGAGCAGACATTCGCGGTTGTGGTCTTCCCACAGGTGAAAACTTGCATGAAAATCATCCACCGGAAGAAACTCAAAATTGACGATGTTGATGTTGATTACCGCAGGCAATTCCACATAGTCATGCCCCTTTTCGAGACTTTCCGAGAAATCACGGCTCCAGTAGAACAGACTGCGCTTGTCCATATTACCCAGATTGCTGAGTTGCACCTCTACATTCACCTTCGTCCCGTCGGCAGTTTTAGCCCTGACATCCAGAATACTTGTCTTGTTACCGATGATGTCGGCTGTGAACACCCTGTCTTCACGGATTTCCACCGATTGCAGATTATCCTTGCTGGTGCGATGCAGCACAGCATTAAGAAATGCCAGAAGTTGCACCTCATCTCCTTTCTCCCCCATATATTTGAGAAACAGGTAGTCATTCAACGGATTAAGACGTTCATTTTTCATACAGTCAATTTTTATTTTCACTGCTGCAAAGTTAGTGTTTTTTTTTTGAATAACGGGAAAATAAAAATAAATTCAATTTTTTGTCATACCTTTGCAGAAATTTAAAAATAAAATCTATGAAAGCGACAAAGGGTTATTTTGCAGCAACTGTCATTTGCGGATGTTTATTCTTCCAAGGTTTGGAAGTATCAGCCCAAAATATTGTTACTTATTTGGGCAAAGAAAAAGTGGAGAAGACCAGCGAAGGCGAAGTTTTTTTCCGGTTCACCGAAGGGCTGCTGTTGCCGTCGGGCGGGAACGTCAATTCTTATTTCAGTGCGCAGGATATGGCGGCATGGCTGTATGCCACCGGCACGTTTACAATGCCTCGTGCGGGTGACTCAATTGCCTATTCCTATCCCGACATTACTCCGGACAGAAGGCAGCCACAAGCAGGCGACAACAATCGGTTCCGCGCCAACTTTCAAATGTTGCCCCGCTGGAAATGGGCTGTCACGAGCGCGGACTCGACGGGCGTGTTTCAAAACCCCGGTATGCGGTCTTCTTATCTCTACACGTCCTACACCTCGCCACAGGAGCAGTTGGTATTGCTGGAAACGACAGGCGGACACCGTACTTTTGTCAATGGAGCACCTCACGAAGGCGACTATTACGACTATGGTTACAGCCTGACGCCCGTCAAATTGAAGAAAGGATTGAATGAATTTGTCTATACTCCCGGACGCTTCGGGCGTGTGGCTTCCAAATTGGTGCATCCAAGCAAGCCCATCATGCTGACCAAACGCGATATGACCCTGCCTGACTTGCTGATTGGCGAGAACACACCGCAATGGGCGTCCATCAGGGTGATTAACCTCACGGAAAAACCGTTGAAGGGCTTGAAAATCCGCTCGAAACTGCCCACCGGCGAACAGATGGAATACGCGACCGATAATCTGCTTCCGCTATCGGTTAGAAAAGTGAAATTTCAATTCCCTGCTTTGTCTGCCAACAACACAGAGGCGGGCGACATCACTGCCACCGTTGAACTGCTCGACGCAAGCGGAAAAATCCTCGACAAAATTGAGATTTCCGTCAGAAAAGCCGCCGTGAGCGGTCATCATACCCGCACTTTTGTCAGCAAAATTGAGGGAAGCGTGCAATTTTACAGCATAGCGCCTGCCCTGCGCAAAACGCCCGGCGAAACCAAAGGGCTTACCCTGACGGTGCACGGTGCCGGTGTGGACGCCCACGGACAGGCAGCCTGTTACGCGCAAAAAGACGATGTGGATGTGGTGGCTGCCACCAATCGCCGTCCTTACGGCTTCGACTGGGAAGACTGGGGGCGCATTGATGCGTTGGAAGTGCTGGACGACGCCTGTCGGGTGTTTCAACCTGACCCGTCGCGGATTTACCTCACCGGACATTCCATGGGCGGGCATGGCACGTGGTATCTCGGCATCACCTATCCCGATAAATTCGCTGCCATAGCACCTTGCGCAGGCTATCCCGATTTGGGCAGTTACGGTAGCCGCGGACGCACGGATTTCATGGAGCAGTTTCCCAAATACACCGCTTTCAAACGCGCAACGAACATCGGACGCACGCTGTCTATGGTCAACAACCTGAAACAATCGGGCGTATATATTTTCCACGGCAGTGAAGACCGCGTTGTCAATACCGAGCAAGCACGGCAAATGCGCGAATTGCTGGGTAAATTTCATTCCGATTTTTGCTATTATGAATTTCCGGGCGGCGCACATTGGTTTGGAGCGACCAGTGTGGACTGGAAGCCCATCTTTGAGTTTTTCTCTCGCCACACCATCCCCGCCACGAAGGACGTGAGAGAAATTGAGTTTACGACCGCCTCGCCGGGCACTTCCGCATCCGACTACTGGCTGCGCGTGGAACAGCAAATCAAGCCGGACGAATTTACCACCATCAAAGCCGCCAAAGATAACGATACAATCAAGGTGGATACGGTTGGCAATGCCGCTTTGGTGATTTTCGACTTGCCTGCGTTGAAATTCAATTCTTCGCAGGTGCAAATTCGCATCGACGAACAGCAGTTATCGGTGCCCGCCGACAAAAAAGCGATATTATTGCTCCAATCAAACCAATGGACACTCATCGACAAGGTGAATCCCAAACAGAAGTATTCTGACCGCTACGGCGGATTCAAATTTGCGTTCGACCACAATGTGGTACTGGTTTACGCCACCAAAGGGACGGCAAAAGAGAATGAATATTACCTGAACAAGGCGCGTTACGATGCTGAAACCTTCTATTACAGAGGCAATGGTTCGTTTGACGTTATCCCCGATACGGAATATTCTCTTCAAAAATATGCAGGCAGAAATGTGGTGATTTATGGAAATAAGAACAACAACGCGGCATGGAATCTCTTGCTGAAAGATTGTCCGGTGCAGGTGAGCAACGGCGGCATCACAGCCGGCAGCCGCTCCTACAAAGGCACCGATTTGGGCACTTATTTCGTATATCCGCATCCGCAGAGCGATATTAATTTAGTGGGAGTGATAGCCGGCACCGGCGAAGCAGGTATGAAAGGCACCGCACTGAATAATTATCTGCAACCCATCACCGGATTTCCCGACATTATGATTTTCCACGCCGATATGCTGCGCACCGGTCTGGAAGGCTTGGAAGCCGCCGGCTTCTTTGATAATGACTGGACTTTGACCAAAGAAGATTTCTAACTCTAACCTACTCCGTATGGGGTAGTTGGTCGTTGCCAGCATGTATAAGCCTTTTTCGGTGAAGGCTTTAGGCATTACTCCGGTTTTTGCGAAGTTTGCGGTGGAAATTTTCCACCGCAAATTTTCAAACTCCTCATTGTCAGTCTCGAAAATGTACCCTGGTGGAAATTTGTCCGGATTGTTTTTGACCGCCTGATTGATTTCCTTCGTCTGCACCCCATACAACACTGCGACATCGCTGTCAAGAATAACACTCTCACCTCGCAAGTTGAGCACCTTGTCCTCTACTTGATTAAATTTTACAATTTCATTCATATTCTTCATATATTTTTTTGTTTTTACTCCTTTTTCCCTCTCGCTTCACGGTATGCTTGAATGCCAAAACGGCTAAATTCACTTCAAGAGTTGTTTCCGTTTCGGTGGTTCCCAACTCATTGCCGATTAAGTCGGAAAGGATTTCGCCGCTGCGATTCAGTCTGCTTTTTCGTGCTTGCTCATCGGGCAGTCGGCTGCATTCGGCAATAGTGCGCGACAGTTCTTTCAATTTTGCAAACGTCTCGATGATTTCGATGGTCGTTTGCGTTGCGGAGGGGCTTTTAAGAATTGTTGCCAGCATATATAAGCCTTTTTCGGTGAAGGCTTTAGGAACATATTTTATGTTCTGTCCTCTGCCGCCATCGTTCAAGGTCAAAATTTTTGACCTTGAAGATATTGCCTCTGCCATAGTTAGTTCAAAGATGTAGCCATCCGGAAATTTATCAGGATTGTTTTTGACCGCCTGATTGATTTCCTTTGTCTGCACCCCATATAACACTGCGACATCGCTGTCAAGAATAACACTCTCACCTCGCAAGTTGAGAACCTTGTCCTCAACTTGATTGAATTTTACAATTTCATTCATATTCTTCATATATTTTTTTGTTTTTACTCCTTTTCCCCTCTCGTTTCACCGTATGCCGGAATGCCAAAACGGCTAAATTCACTTCGAGAGTTGTTTCCGTTGCGGTGGGGCTTTTAAGAATCGTTGCCAGCATATACAGCCCCTGTTCCGTAAAAGCGGTTGGCGACACAGTTGAGTGTTTCAAGGGATTGAACCGGTCGAAAATTTCGACCAGTTCAATCTTTTCATCAACACTCACATCCAGAAGAA
>BNTU01000101.1 GCA_025996835.1 Bacteroidia bacterium | reverse complement strand
CAAAAAATCGTTGAGGAACTCGAAGCTATGCTCGGGCAACCCATTAAAGCCGGAAAAACATTGTTATTCCTCGATGAAATTCAGGCTTGTACGCCTGCTATTGAGTCGCTTCGCTATTTTTATGAAGAAATGCCCGAATTGCACGTTATCGCGGCAGGCTCGCTGTTGGAATTTGCCTTGCAAGAGATTCCTTCTTTCGCTGTGGGGCGCATCACGTCCATGTTCATGTACCCGCTCTGTTTTAGCGAATATCTGCGTGCTATGGGTTTTGATGCGATGGCAAATAAAATTGCGGCAGCGGCTCCCGAACGCCCTTTGTCGGAGGCGATTCATCCAAATATAATCAATCAATTGGTGCGATTTATTTCTATCGGAGGAATGCCGGAAGTGGTCAAAACATACGTTGAACATAATGATTTGCTTCAATGTCAGCAAGTTTTGGACGATTTAATGGATACATACTACGACGATTTTTTGAGGAGAAGAAGAGATTTCGAACACCGTTTTTGTCTGCAAATGTTCTTTCTTTTCAAAATTTATTTCAACCAAATTATCGAAATGTTTGCCAAATTCTCTGACCGAAGAAGACTTGCCAATTTGCCTCGCGCCGCGCAACAAAATAGGCTTGTGAATTTTTGCCTTCTTCCAATCCAATAATTTACTGTCTATCAAACGTTTAATGTACATTTTATATTATATATTTACAAATTCAGGCTGCAAAGATACGAAAAAAAAATCACTTTTTGGAAAAAATGGCACCGAGATTTGGTCATTTTTTGGAAAAAATGGCACCGAGATTTGGTCATTTTTTGGAAAAAATGGCACCGAGATTTGGTCATTTTTTGGAAAAAATGGCACCGAGATTTGGTCGTTTTTTGGAAAAAATGGGGGCAAGAGGAAAAATTTAGTAAAGATGCTACCGACTTATGATGTTAATTTTACTCTTTTACAATTACTATCACCACGCGTCTGTTTTTTTGCCTGTTTTCTACGCTGTTGTTCGGCACGAGAGGCTCTGTGGCTGCTTTGCTGACAGTCTCTGTAATTATTTCTGCCGGAATACCTTGTTCTATCATATAGGCTTTGACGGTTTCGGCGCGGTCTTGTCCCAAAATCTCATTTCGTGCCTGTGAACCTGTGTCGTCGGTATGCCCTTCAATGCGGATATGCCAATTGGGGTATTTCTTTAGGACGGTTATTTTTTCGTCCAACTGACTTTTGAGGTCACGTATTTCTGCGTCCAGGGCTGCCCTGCTCGCGAGTAACAGGTCGCTTTTGGCAACTTCAAAATTTATGGGCTTCTGCACCCGTGCCTTATCTACAATCCTTTGTTGACGCTGCTGCCTTGTTTCTTGGACAGGCGTCTTCCGCACCACTTTGACTGTGTCAACCGGCGGATCCGGTGGTGGTGGGACAACAACCGGCGGCACAACAACCGGCGGTGCCTTATCTACAATCCTTTGCTGACGCTGCTGCTTTGGTTTTTTTGCAGGCGTCTTCTGCACAACTTTGACCGTGTCAACCGGTGGAGGTAGTGGGGCGGCAACCGGTGGCGGCGGTGGACTTGCAACTTTTTTTACCGGAATTTTTCCAAACGCCAAAGCAACTCTCACACCCGCTGAAACCGGTGACACTTTGTCAACAAACGGTTTGCCATCGGCTGAAGCGGACAACATGCCGGCGAGGCGGTATTTGGCTGACGGATTGGCGAAGAACTCGGCGGCATCGTAACCAACAAGTTCTTTACCGCCGGTTTCAATGACCTTGTTTAAGCCGTAATCCATGTAAACACCGGTATAGAGCGACCATTCGTTTGTCAACGCCCATTTCATACCCGTTTCGACGGAAACAAAATAGGCTGTTTTGGGCTTAGCTGTGCTCCCCCCACTAAGGTCTATTCTGTTACGTTTAACGTTGCCAATTCCCATAGATTCAGGATTGATAATTTCCGTGCGTCGAATAGTGCCGGATGTGTGTAGATATTGCACATCAGGTTTATAGTCGATGGTGCCGACAGGAAGCCCGAATTTAACGCCAAGTGCGGCGTAAAACTTGCCTGTTTCTGTCACTTCTTTTTCAAAATGCAGCATGAGAGGGATGGTGAGCATGCTGAGGTGCTGCGATTCAGTGTAACCGCTGATGGTGTCGTAATGGTTAAAAACGCCGCCATAGCCATCATCAATTCCATATTTAGCATCTGTGAACGTTGCCAATTCGTAGATGCTATTGAAGGATGCGAAACTTATGCCGGTTGAAACTGCCCATGTCTTGTTCTTTGAAAAGAAGAGAGTGTAGCCTATACCAAAATCGTAGCCGACAGAAAACTTATAGTTCCCCACATTGGGCGAGGGCGGATACCACAACGAAGACGCTCCGACTCCGGCGTGGGCAGAAAATTCGTTTCGACTAAATGCCTTGCGCATGGTGAGCCGCATTTGAGGTGCAATATTAACTGTTTCGTCTCGCATGCCGGCGTATGTTGCCACCAGTTGTTTTGCCGAACGGGGTACATACAGCGTAAATGTGCCTTTCGCATCGGTTGTGTCGGTTATGGAAGGCTCCCCTGCCACTGATAGAGCAACTCCGGGCAACGGTCTCAGTTTTTCATTCACGACTACCCCCCGTACCACTATATCTTGTGCGACCGTCTTGTCCTGCGCTAAAGCAGAACCAATCTCCACTCCGAGGCACAACAATATGAGCAACAACTTAACCTTCATTCTACCACCACTTTAACTGTTTTTTCCCCTACTCTCACAAAATAGACTCCCTTTATGGATGGCATCGGTATTTGCGTTTGTACGGGATGTGTATCAACATCGCGACCGTTGAAATCGTATATTTTCAGGCTTTTTACCTCTTCGGGGATGCCTTCGATGGTGATGGTATTGCCGCCGGACACCGGATTGGGATATACATACAAGGGAGGTGCGGATGCAGCGGTTGTTGGACGCAACGATATGCTCGTGAACAGGGTACGTACGGTATCTTCTTCGGCAGTGATGAGAACGACTTTGTATTCAAAGGATGTATCCAATGTGTCGGTGAAATGATTGGGACCCGCCGAATAGACAAATCCGGTAGAGAAATTTTCCTCCTCAGTAGTACCGTTAACCCTTCTGAACCATTCGCAGGACACAAAATCGTAACCGAGGTCACCATTTACAATTAGCAGGTTGTTATATTTCATGGACACGATGGTGTCAAAGGGAACTGTATCCGATGAATGAGGCGGTAGCTCAGGAATGGGCGGCGGCGGTATTGCCTTGAACGTTACACTGATATAATGAGTAATATTGTTATCGCTTTGCAAATTTGTGAACGTGTAACTGCCTGTTAAACTGTCTGTTGAAATGTGGCCGGGAGTATTCACTCCATCAATAAGAAGGCTTTCAATAAGAGAATCCGCTTTCGCAGCAAACGTAAATTGTCGGCTGTCGTTCCCGTGTTGCACCGTATCGTTCTCCGGCGAAATACTGCCTCCATTTCCTGCCGAAGCGGAGATGTAGTAGGTATTAATTTCCCAAATAGCATACAATTCTGAGGGACTATTAGTTACGAATTCTGATTTATCTGCTTCATAATGCGTACCTAAGCCATCGGCGCTTGTATTCCAATGGTCAAAATGATGACCTGTCGGGCCGGGGAATGTATTGGCTGAAGGTAGTTTTAATGCGGTACCGTGAGTCTTTATCCGTGTCGAGTCTATGCCACTACCGTCATTGGAATGAAAGATAACATCGTAGGGGTTTCCTTCAAAATATATTTTCAATTCGGTGTTACCTGTTACCATAAGTGCTGTATTATCAATCTCAATCTCATCCTCGCTATCCTCTGAGACTAAAGTCCATTTCCAAAAATGATAGCCCGGTTCGGGGGTTGGCACAAATTTGTCAGAAATCGTATAAGGACCTCCATATTCAAATTTCAGGGGGGAGCGTGGAGACACTGTTCCCATACCGATAGCGGCGAGTCCTACACGAACTTCGAATGTATCAACTGCAAAATGTGCCACTATTTTCAGTACGGTGTCCGCCGTCGGCATCGTAAATTCCGTAATTGCTGAATCGCTCCCTTCAAATGTCCATTTCTTAAAATGATGATAATTTGTTGCAGGGATTGTATCAAAATACACCGAAATCGGATAAGTAGAACCCGCATTCGGTACAAATCGCTCAAAGTTTGGAGTTACAGTCCCCATACTCGAATCGTTACTTGCGGCTCGAACAATGGTTTTCTTAAATTCAGGAAGTCCATCATTGATAGAACCCGCTTCAGACAATCTCCAAATATGCTCAAAGTCCCAACTGAACAATTTTCCGTATGGAGATATTTTATTCTGATACGTTGATGAATCTTTGAAAAATGAAATTGACCCATCTGCACCTTTGTTAGTTGCATCACAACTACCACCAACGCAACTTTCAGTGCTTCCATTAACCAACATAGAACTTAACGCATAAGAACCTGTCACTGCGCCATCCCCTTCTGTATCTCCAACAATTCGGTGTGCCGTCTGTGTAAGTGACGCACCGTTCGTAGTGATGGTTTCATTGGCGGCAAAACACAAGGATATAGCGGCATCCGTGCGACCGCAAATGCCACCGGCATAAGATTCAAGCCTTGGAGGAAAATAATGATTCGCCGAAGAAGAAACAATGTTGCCTGTATTATAGCAATTAGAAATACGGCCATCGTCCATCATCAGGCCACAAATTCCGCCGGAATAAGAGGGATAACTGCCACTCGCGTTAGGTCCCGATGATGAAGAAATGCTATCGGTATTATAGCAATCAAGGATGTACGTTCCGTATTCGGCATAGCCACAAATTCCGCCGGCATAAGAACTACCATCAGAAGTAGAGAAAACACTACTCTTATTATAGCAATTAAATATGCTATCCCGCTCTGCTCTGCCGCAAATGCCGCCGGATGCCAAATTATGCACAGACTCCAAAGAAGCTTGCACTCTGCCACTTACGCCTAAATTTTTGATTATGGCACCACGAGCAAAGCCAAACACCCCGACACACATATCCGATGTGGCAGAGGTGTAACTTGCATCAATGTTGACTGCCACCTCATAGCCCCCACCATTGAATGTACCTTGAAAAGGATTTGCGAAATTACCTATTACAGTCCGAATAGTGTCTTCATCGCCTGTTAAATCCCGCGTCAACAGGAAGTATGTACCGATATAATCGGTTCCGCTGTTCACCGTTGTCGCCAAAGCCTCCATATCGGCTTGGGATGATATACGATAAGGGTCGCCCACTCTGCCGGAGCCACCGCTATATGCCTGCGCCACAGCCGTGTTGCAGACAAACAATGCCATTGCGATTGATGTGATAAATCTGTTCATATATTACTCATAACTTGTTCATAACTTTTTCGGCTGCAAAGGTACAACAAATTTTTGATATAAACAATCAAGTTGGAAAAAAAAATACTTACCTTTGCACTTTGCTAAAAAAAACGGATGTTTATTATTAGAAATTTTATTTTTTTGATTATGCTTATCGGATTGTCTGTCAACCATAAAGAGAATATGTCGTGTGTGGCTGATGCGTATGTGAACGCTGTTGTACAGGCGGGTGGAACGCCGGTGTTGATTCCGTTGACGGCGAATGCGGCTCTGCTGGACGAGCTGTTGTCGCACCTCAGCGGCTTGATTATGACCGGTGGCGGCGATATTTTTTCGCCGATTTTTGGTGAAGCACTGCACCCGACTGTTACCGATTACGACCGCGCACGCGACAGTTACGACATTTATTTGGTGCAAAAGGCGATGGCTCTCAACCTGCCGCTGCTGGGCATTTGTCGCGGGATGCAGGTGCTGAATGTTGCCCTTGGAGGCACGCTCATTCAGGATATTCCATCGCAAGTGCCGGAGTCAAAAATTCGCCACAGCCAAGAGGAAGAGCGAAAAGTGGGCACGCATACAGTGCGTGTCGCGCCCGATTCACGGCTGTATGACATCGCCTGTCATTGCGGGCTTGACCCGCAATCCCCTGACAAGAGCACTCTGTGTGTCAATTCTTTCCATCATCAGGCAGTCGACAAAATTGCTGACGGAATGAAGGCGGTGGCTTGGGCTGAGGATGGTGTGGTGGAGGCGATTGAGCCGGAAGTCGGCAAACAATTTCTGCTCGCCGTGCAATGGCATCCCGAACATCGCGCGTTGGCAGAGTACGAACCCGACAAAAAACTCGTCCGAGAACTCACCACCGAAGCGGCTTTGTTTCAAAAGGTGAAAGAAATTCATTCGCGCATCTATACCATTGATTCACATTGCGATACGCCGATGTTTTTTCCCTACAAAATTGATATTGGGCAGGGCAACAAGACATTTCAGGTGAATCCCGTTTTGCTCAACAAATCGGCGAAAGACCCGATACAAGATTATCAACTGAAAGTGACCATCCCCAAGATGCAGGAGGGGATGCTGGATGCGGCATTTATGGTGGCATACCTGCATCAGGGCGCACGCAATGCCAAAGCATCGCAACAGGCAGTGGAAAAGACCGAGAACATTCTCAAAGAACTCATCCTGCAAATCGAAAAAAACAAAGCCACAGCAGGTTTAGCAAAGACTTCGGCAGACTTGAAACGGCTGAAAAAAGAGGGCAAAAAAGCCATTTTTCTGGGCATCGAAAACGGCTACGGTCTGGGCAAAGACATCCGCAACGTGCAAAAATTCGCCGACATGGGCGTGCGCTACATCACGCTGTCGCACAATGGCGACAATGACATTTGCGATGCCGCCAACAAAAGCAAAACCACCCACAACGGCTTGAGCGACTATGGCAAAGCCGTTGTCCGTGAGATGAATCGCTGCGGCATCATGGTCGATATTTCGCACACCTCCGAAAAAACATCGTTTGATGTGCTGGCGGTCAGCACCAAGCCCATCATCGCCTCTCATTCGTCCGCCAAAGCAGTGTACGACCATCCGCGCAATGTGTCCGACAAGTTGATGCGTGCCATTGCTGCCAAAGGCGGCGTGATTCAGGTGTGCCTGTACAGCGGTTTTTTGAAAGAAAAAGGCAAGGCAACCATCAGCGACGCCGTCGACCACATCGACCACATAGTGAAAACAGTGGGCATCGACCACGTGGGCATAGGCTCCGACTTCGACGGCGGCAGCGAACTCGCCGACGCCAAAGGCACCAACGACCTGCCCAAAATCACAATGGAACTACTCCGCCGAGGCTATTCGGAGAGCGACATAGCCAAGATTTGGGGCGGGAATTTGATGCGGGTGCTGGATGAGTTGCGAGTTTATTAAAAAAATAGTTGTACCTTTGCGTTTGATTTTTATCTATGGAAAAGTCAGAAAAATTTGATTAATTTATAGATAATAGTCAAAATTTGGTTCAGTTTAATAATAGAGAAATTATGCAACGAAAAATTTTCAGCGATTTAATCGAATGGAAAAACAGCAAGGGACGAATGCCTTTGTTGCTCAATGGTGCGCGTCAGGTTGGTAAAACGTACATTATCAACGAGTTTGGCAAGCAAAATTATGACAATGTTGTTTATATCAATTTTGAAAACAACGATTTGGTGAGCAATTTTATTGGCAGCGATATTCGACCCAAACATATTATTGAATACATCGAAACGACTGAAAATGTGCAGATTAAACCCGAAAAAACGCTGTTGTTTTTCGATGAAATTCAGGCAAATAGCAGAGCATTAACCGCATTGAAATATTTTTGCGAAGATACGCCTCAGTACCACATCGTGGCGGCTGGTTCGCTGCTTGGCGTGGCTGTTAATCGCTCCAACTATTCATTTCCTGTTGGAAAAGTGAATGAGTTATATCTTTATCCACTTGATTTTGAGGAGTTTTTGTGGGCATTAGGCAGGGAAAATCTTGCGGTAGAAATTCGCAGGCATTATGCGCGAAACGAAGAATTTCCGCTTCATTCGTTTGCTTTGGAATTTTACAAAAAGTACCTTGTAACAGGTGGAATGCCCGCTGTGGTCAAAAATTATGCAGAGACAGAGAGTTTTGCACAAACGGCTAATTATCAAACAGATATTTACAACGAGTACATTGCTGATATGGCAAAATATGCAACTCCTGCCACAAGCGTGAAAATCAGGGCTTGCTACAATTCAATACCCGCACAATTGGCAAAAGAAAATTACAAATTTCAGTATAAAATGGTGCAAAAAGGCGGCACAGCAACCATTTTTGGAGAGTCAATCGAATGGCTTAATTTTGCGAGTATTGTTTTGAAATGTCAAAAAATTACACAGGGCGAAATTCCGATTGCTGTTTATAGCTATTTCCCTGATTTCAAGTTATATATGGCTGATGTGGGGATGCTGACTTTGAAGTCACAAATTCCGGCTTCAATATTGCTTGCCAAAGATAATGAGGCAAATACTTTTCTTGGCGCATTTACCGAAAACTATGTGGCACAGGCATTTACAGCCAACAAAAAAAGTTTATTTTATTGGAAAAACGATAATTCAGGCGAAGTTGATTTTGTGTTGCAAGACGACATAAATGTGATTCCTGTTGAAGTAAAACGCGGAATAAACACGCGCAGCCGCAGTTTGACGATGTTTATGAAACAATATCGCTGCCCTTACGGCATTCGCATTTCGCAAAAGAATTTTGGTTTTGAAAACAACATAAAATCTGTGCCGCTGTACGCTGTTTTTTGTGTTTGAAAAAATTTAGTGATATTTTTTTTTACTTGCCAATCCCCAAAAAATTCTTACCTTTGCACCGATTTAATAACAATTAACAATAAAAAATATGGATGTTATGAATGCAGTTGTAACCGCAGAAATGGATGCCCCTATTGCTCTTGAGGGGTGTCTTGTTAAAGAATTAGCACAGCATAGAAGGGCTGTGAGGGTGAATTTTCCGGTAGTGGAAAACAGTGCAAAGAAAACGTATACGATGGCTGCGGCGTATAATAAATGCTGCGATATTTTAAGTACGCATTATGGTTGCGATGTAAGAACATTAGAACGATGACGTATTCTGTTGAAATTTCAGAAACAGCAATGGATGATTTGTGTGAGTTATCTTATACTATAACAGAAACATACAGTTTACCTTTGACCGCGATTCGCTATTTGGATGGTATTTTTGAAAAAATAGAGAAGATATCGCAGAACCCTGCAGCCTTCCCAATTCGCTTCAATTTATCTCTATTGCAATATGGCGCAGATGTGCGCCGTGCCAATTACAAGAAAATGGCGATTATTTACACCGTAGATGGTTCTGTGGTACTCATACATCGCGTGATTGCAGCCTCATTAATTATAGATTGAAATGGCTCAACGCATTATCAATGCACATAAGTTTCTTAATAAATAAAATATGAAAGATTTAGCAAAATTGCAAGCGCAAAAAATTGATGTGACGAACACCCGAAATTGGTCGGAGGTGTATGACAACGAGGATGCCTTTGATGGGCGCAAACTGTTCACGCTGTATTTCAACGCCATTCCCAATTGGATTCGGGAGGATAGAATTGATTGCCGGAAAGCCAATCAGTGGTTTGTGGAAAATGCAAAGGCGGAAATCACCGATTTTCATTACACAAAGCGCCATCTAAGAAACAGTAAGGAAGCTGAATACGATGATTTGTATTATCTGTTGTACGACGATTTGATGGTCTATTTCAATACTTACAAATCGCAGGTGACATTTTTGTTTCGCAAAACCGATGTGGCGAAAGTGGAGACATTGATACAGGCAATTAAGAAATTTCCGAAGCGCGAACGGGCTACCCGACGCAAGCCCGAAATCAACTTGCTGGTCAATGAAAGGTCCGGTTTGGATACAAAAGAAATGGAAATTAACAAACCCAAATTGGCAATTGAGGACAATTACAACGATGATTTGTTGCCAATCCACGAAACCATTCTCAAACGCTTGTCGAAGAAAAACGATAAGGGCTTGGTGCTGCTGCACGGCAAACCGGGCACGGGCAAGACCTCCTACATCCGCTATCTGATTTCCAAAACGAAGAAGGACATCATCTTTTTGCCCCCCAACATGGCGGCGGCAATCACCGACCCGGGCTTGATGTCGGTGCTGATAGACCATCCCAACTCTATTTTCGTGATTGAAGATGCGGAAAACATCATCATGGACAGAAACAAAACCGGCGGCTCATCCGTGTCGGCTCTCCTGAATTTGGCTGACGGCTTGCTCTCCGACTGCCTCAACATCCAGATAATCTGTTCGTTCAACACCGACTTGTCGCGGATAGACAATGCCCTGCTACGCAAAGGTCGCCTGATTGCAAAATATGAATTTTTGGAGTTGGCGCAACCGAAGGCGCAGGCACTTTCCGACAAATTGGGCTTCTCGTCAAAAATTGACAAGCCGATGACGCTTACGGCAATTTATAATCAGGATGAGGCTGATTTTCAGCCGATTGCAAGGCGGACGATTGGGTTTCAATCGTGTGCAGTGCAGGAAAGGGCATCGGCGTGAAAAA